>NZ_FOIP01000002.1:1800000-2100000 GCF_900105215.1 Lacrimispora sphenoides
ACCTTCTGTCCGGTATAGGTAAAGGATGTTCCGAAATCTCCATGCAGGATATTTCCCATATACTTTACGTATTGCCGGGGCACAGACTCATTCAGCCCATACTGCTCTAAAATGGCCTGCTGCTGCTGAACAGACATCATATTAAAGCGCTCCGCATCAAAAGGAGATCCTGGCAGCTTTTTCATCAGAAAAAAAGTAGCTGTTACAATGACCCATAATGTCAGCGCCAGATATATCAATCGCTTGCAGATATATTTTATCATGCTGTGTCCTCCTTTGCATTCATATTCTCCTGAGATTTTAAAAAGAGCCGCCCTTTTCCAATTGTGAAAAGGGAAGGACGGCTCTTCTCATTTTCCGCATTCCGTTGGTCAGGTCATATCACTGCCCGCTGCGGCTTACTCAAAATAAGCGTATTTAAATTCCACATCCGGCCCGAAAGGATGATTGATCAATCCTTTCACATTGGATTTTGTAAGGGTTGCAGAACCTCTATGGTACAAAGGTGCAACGATCACATCCTCATCAATTAGAAGATTCTCCGCCTGCAGCAGCATATCCAGACGCTTGGCGTCATCGGTTTCAACTCTTGCGTCGTTAATCAGCTTATTATATTGTTCATTTTGATAGGAGCCGCGGTATGGAGTGCCGTTGGTCCATAAATCAAGGTATGTCATAGCATCATCATAATCGGCGCCCCATGCAGTAGATGCAAACATGTAATTATCGTTATCCATTAATTCATTTCTTGCCTGAACCGTCTTGGTATCGATTACGATATCAATGCCTAAATTCTTATTTAATTCGCTCTGTATGTAGGTTGCAACCGCTTTTGTCACAGAATCATCTCTTACCAGCAAAGTAAGGGTTGGTGTCTGTCCCAATTCCTTACAGCCCTCTTCCCAGTATTTCTTAGCCTGTTCTGCATCAAATTGGCAAATGTTTCCGTTTAAATCACGGAAGCTTTTGCTTTCGTTTCCATACATGCCTTCCGCAATCAGACCGGCACTTGGAGCAGAGCCATCGGCAAGAATTGCTTTAACTAAGGTCTCACGGTCAATGGCCATGGAAACAGCTCTGCGGATATTTTTGTTTGCCATAACCGGATTGCTCAAGGAGAACTGCAGATACTCGGTTCTGAACTCGCTCTTAGAACTGAATTCCGGATTATTCTGATAAGCGGCTACGTTGGCAGAATCAAGAGCCACCTGGCTCAGTTCATCGGCCAGATAAGCATTAAGGGCTGCAGAAGCATCCTTCATTACCCTTACCTGAGCATTTTCAACCTTCACATTTGCAGCATCCCAGTACTTATCATTCTTTTTCAAGGTAGCCCCTACCGCCGGATCATAGCTGGTAATAACATATGGGCCGCAGTAAATCATATTCTCTGCGCTTAAACCATACTGGTCGCCTTTTGAGGTAACGTATGCTTCATTTAACGGGAAGAACTGGCAAAGAACAGTTAACCGGGAGAAATAAGGGGTAGGTGCTTTTAAAACCACCTGGAAGGTCTTGTCATCAAGGGCCTTTACTCCCACATCTTCTGCACTGGCTTTGCCTTCGTTATACTCAGCGCCGTTTACAATGTAGTCTGTCATAATGAAGCTGTAGCCATTGGTGGCCTCCGCACTCATCTGCTTTAACCAGGCAAATACAAAATCATTTGCTGTCAAAGGAGTTCCGTCACTCCATTGCAGATCGTCTCTCAAATGAAAGGTGTATGTAAGTTTATCATCGGAAACATCATAGCTTTCCGCAAGTGCAGGCTGCGCATCATGATTTTCATCCAGGCGAAGCAGACCTTCAAATGCGTTATTGTTCACCTTTGATGACTGATTGTCAGAAGCCGCCCATTGTACCAGAGTTTTGATCTCAGCATTTGCATATACACTAAGCACCTGATCGCCGGCTGCCGGAGCCTCCTTTTTGTCAGAAGCGGCTTCACTTGATTCCACACTTTGGGTAGATCCTCCGGTGGTGGGGCTGCTGGTTGACCCGGTAAAGCCGCAACCTGTCAGGGTTCCAATAGCTAGACAGGCTACAGTGCCTAAAGCTAATACTCTTTTTTTCATTTTTCCCTCTCCTTTTGATATTGTTTTTCTTGTTTCGTCTTAATTCATCGGCATTTCGCCTATGAAATTATTTGAATTATACATAATATTATTATTTATGTCAATATTTTTTATTATTTCATCCTGTTTTGAATTGTTTTAATTTTTCTTAGAAAATAATCCATATCCTAAGAGCCAATTCAGCAAGAATTTCAGCAAGGATTTCCTGAATACAGCAATTTGCTTTTTTCCCTGGAAAAATCCAGGAATGATACACAGGAGAAGGCATCTTCCTCTTCCGCTCTCATTGCTCTGTTGTATATCTCCAATGCCTTCTCTACGGTAATCTCATCGTCATGGTAATAATATAGAGTCGCTTGCGTAAGGGAGACTACCCGTTCTATTAACAGCCTTGCATCCTGGTTTTCAAATAATATTTCATTTAAGTTGTTTTTTGTGATCATCATACGCAAGTCTCCTTTCATATTAGAACAAATGTTCGTTTCGTGATTAAAAATTAAAACCACATCATTGTGATTTTCTAAAGTACCTCTATCTGGTATTGAATAATACGGCATCTGTTTTCTTAGTTAAGCCAACGGGCCTTTCGTCTGCCGTCTTATTTCTATTGGTTAAATGAAAAACCATATTCCAGTTTCTATATTTTCATATTTTTTGCATCAGTAAATGCCAGTTTATCGTAGGGTACTATTTTATAAGAAATATCTGATTATCAACATGTGGAGGTAATGCTTCGTGAGCAGCATGCTTCAGTAGAGAAATTCTTTGATCATGAAGATGAAGAAAAACAGTTTTTTCAGCAGATCTGACAATTAACAAATTCAGAAACAGCAGATATCCTTACGAATCACTTTGGGTTATTTTGATTTCTGCGTTTGCAGAAAGTCCTGTCATTGATACTGCAATGAGCTGCAATGAGCTGCCTTCTTTTGATGCTTTCGCTTAACCCGACGGCGTAAGTCCAGATTCTTTGCTGTATTAACGGAATACTTTTTCGTTTAATCATTATGCATATTATAACACAGATATACTGCAAATGCAAACATATGTTCTATTTTTTATTTCCAGGATTATCCGCCTGACAGCCGCTTTTTGGTGCGGGTGCCTGACACCTTCAATAACCTTATTCAATTATTACAAAAAAGTATTAAGAAGGGCACTGGATAATTCTCCAATGCCCGATCTACTGCATATCTATAAAAACATCGTTATTTTAAAATATATCTGTCACCGAAGCCCTTTTTTTCAATAATGCCATTTAATCCTTTCGAACTTTTGATGTAATACCTGTTTCCTTTTGAAAAAAAGCCAGAAATATCTTCCAACTCAAAGTTTTCTCCCAGAATATTTTTGGTCTTCAGTTTACCGGAAAATGTTTCCGTCAGCTCCCCTAAATCCTCATCGATAAACCCACTTTCCCGGTAAAGATGGGTTTTTGCACCTTTTGGCTTAAAATAAAATTCCATAACATCCTTCCTCTCTGGTTTTTCTGTGATGATGATTTATTAATTCAAATCTAACTTCAGATATACTAAATTATCCATCGGACTGTTATTATACGATTCGATTTCATAAAATCCGAGTTTTTTATACAAACGTATTGCTCCCTCCAAAAAGGGAAGTGTGTCCAGCAGAATGCTTTTATAACCGATTTCTTTCGCATCATTAATAATTAGTTCCACCAGCTTATTTGCAATTTTATGTCCTCGGAATGCAGGTTTAACATACAATCTTTTCATTTCACAATTATCATCATCAATTTTTCTTAAACCAATGCAGCCGACTGCTTCATCTTCTACTTTTGCTAAATATAATCTACCATTTGGATGTGCGTATTTATCCGCCAAATGATCAAGTTCTGAATCGTAATTTTGGATTTTTAAATATTCAGCAAAATCAGGATCATTTTCAACCAACATATGAGTATACTCTAAAAACAATTCTTTAATTTCTCTAATATTATCATAAGCGACTGTTATTTCTGTTTTCATATTTAAAAATCCCTTTCTATTTTCACTTATATATATGAAGAATACAGCAAATCTCAATAAATATCAATGTTAAGTTTCGTTTGTTAATTCGTAGTTTTTCATTTAGGCTTAAGCTTGGTTAATAATCTTAGAAGCCTTCCTTACGTCTTAACTTACGTAAATCATTCCGCCTTACCGCACTGTCCCATTCAGCCCTTTGTCCTTCTGTCGTAAGCTTAAGTCCCGGCACTTTAACAGGAGTTCCCTCTTTATCAATTGCTACATATACCAGATAGGCACGGTTAATCGGTTTTCGTATCCCCGAAAGATCCTCGGAGTAGGTATCTACTCTTACTTCCATTGAAGTATTACCCACATAGGTTAATCTTCCTATCAACACAATGGTGTCATTAATAAAGGCTCCTGCCTTGAATTGAAGATTATCTATTGCAGCTGTCGTAGTGTTACATTCAGCATGGCGTTTGGCAGTTATCGCGCCTACGACGTCAATCCACTCCAGAAGCTGCCCGCCAAAAAGTCTACCACTTCCATTGATGTGGGCAGGCATCAAAAGGTGAACCTGTTCTACCATGGATTCCTCTACTGTTTTTAATTCTTTCATTGGTTCTCCCTTCTTCTGCTGTTCAATCAAATTTATTGTTTATTACTTATATACTTTTTAATACTATAAATCCAGAGATCTTATAATGTCAACAGTTAAGATAAATGCTGCCTCAGACGAAGAGCCTACGAAAAGAAAACTAATGGGCTTACCTTGAAATAGCCATTGGAAGACTTTTAAACCGCATTCTGAAAACTGGTATGTTACTAGGCAGTTATACAACGCAATTTGAAAACCAGTC
Organism: Lacrimispora sphenoides; assembly: GCF_900105215.1. Classification (NCBI taxonomy): domain Bacteria; kingdom Bacillati; phylum Bacillota; class Clostridia; order Lachnospirales; family Lachnospiraceae; genus Lacrimispora; species Lacrimispora sphenoides. Next base: position 1,804,909 of record NZ_FOIP01000002.1, read on the forward strand.
AGAATTCTATTTGATGTCTACATACTCAATTATTTTATCCGTAAATAAGATTCCATTTAAATGGTCAGTTTCATGACAAAGACACTTTGCAAGTTCGTCATAAGCCTCAATAGTAATGGCTGCCCCGTTTTCTTCAAGTGCTTTAACCAATACTCTTTTTGGTCTCCACACTCTGCCCCATATACCAGGACAGCTTAAGCAGCCCTCAACAACAAGTTGTTCTCCTTCAGATTCAACAATTTGAGGGTTCACCAACTTTAATAAGCCCTGGCCCATATCAATAACAACTAAACGGCGCAATATTCCAACTTGACATGCGGCTAATCCACCTCCATTTTGAGTATTATACATTGTCTCTGCCATATCGTTTAGAATTTCTCTGGTATGATCATCAACCTTATCGACATGTCTGCTCACTTTGTGTAAAAGTTGATCATCAAACATTCTAATTTCTCTTAGAGCCATATGCAAACCTCCTACTGACTTCCGCACGGGATTTTCGTTCACTTTCTTCAAATATAAAAACACTTTCAATGGGCATATTGAACACCTGAGCTATATCATACGCAAGCCATATGGAAGGCTCATTTTTTTCTGTTTCAATTGCGTTTATGGCCTGCCTTGATGTTCCGACTTTTTCACCCAATTGTTCTTGTGTCATACCCAATGCCTCTCGTAATTGACGAACCTTATTTTTCATTATGTTTGCTCCACCTTCCTGTATGTAATGTTAACCTTACATGCAAATATTATCATAATACAATATTTTTGTCAACTTAACCTTACATATATTGTAATTTTCTATTTGATCATTTTTCGAACTCATACGCTTCATCATTTGGATTTTGTACACAATCTTTATCAGAGGGGAGGCATTCCACTCCATCCGGTCTGTTTTAAGCATAAAAAGCAACCGGTTATATTATCCGATTGCTCATCTGGTATTTAATTCCGAAGCATTATTGAAGTGAATCGTTTGGTCAACCGTTTTTCCATATAAACGCAAAAAAATGAGAGAAGCCATATAAACGTTGGTTTACGTGACTTCTCTCACTAAAAAGGGGAGGATAAGTATTCACTCATCTTTGGTATAATCCTATTATGGCCTGATCCAGATGTTTTATTCATATAAAACAAAGATTTTTTTTCTTATATCATCTCCCCAAAATATCTTTCCATTTTCTCGTTTAATCCTTTTAAATAAACCCTATTAAGGGAAAGCATGGTTTCTTCCTTTTTTCCCGGCTTCTTTTTTATCTTTTCTTCCAGGGCATCGACTTCTTCCTGACATTTGCTGATCTGGTCTCTCAGCATGGAACGACTTGGCTTCTTCATCAGGGCCGGTAAATCAAGAGTTCTTATGAGGAAACGAGTCACAGCTTTCTCTGCATTTGCCTCATTCTCATAGATTCTATTAAAAAAATCACAGACAGCATGATAAATATTATGGTGCTGTTTGGCTGCTTCTTTGCCTCTGCCGCAAACTGAAAAACTTCCATCCCCTACTGTGAAACAGACTGCATCTGCCTTCTCCTTATCCAGGCTGAATTTACTTTTTTCAATTCCGTCCTGTTCCATCCCTTCATTTATGATATCAAAAATATACCATTTGAATTCGCTGATTTCAGCCGTTTTTTCAAGCGCTTCCAGCCCACACCTTTTCGTATCTTCCATTCCTTCTCCTCTTTCCTGTATCCAATTATTTTTTAACACTTTTTCCTGAAAGCCAGCCTTTCTATTATATCGAATGTTTTCAATAACCTCAATCATAAAATAAAAACGAGCTGCAATAATATCCATGATCTGCTGTCCGTTTAAATATTTGTAAGCCTTTCAAACAGCGTGTTGACCTCGATCTGACCATATCCCCAGATATTGTTGGGATAAGTGGTCCCGGTGGTTCGCTTTGCTCCGCGTATAAGCAGGCGATTTACGTCGTTTCCGGTAATATTGGTATAGTTTCCCCTTGGAACCGCCCATTCAAAAACCATGGCGACAATTCCTGCTGCCTGAGCTGCGGCAGACCCGCTTCCTGTTATGCTGCCATATTGGTTTCCCGGAACTGCACAGGTAAGCTCAAATCCAGGTGCTGCAATATCTGGTTTAACAAATCCTGTTCTTGTATAGCCTCTTCCGGATTCAGGCAGTACGGTATCGTTAAACTGATTATAAGCGGTGACTGTCAGGGGGTTGGTTGCATTTGCCGGTGAAGTTATGGTAGTATCCGGATTGGAATTAACAAAAAAGGTGTCTTCTGAAATTAATTGCCCTGACGGCAGCCAGGCATGAAATGAAAATGGTCCGTTATCAAGGTTCACCACCCGAATGTTCCAGATTCCTGGCAGGGGATCCTGAAAACGCATCAATATGAGCTGGTCCCCGGTCTCTTCTTCAAAAATATAATTATTCACCCATATGACGCTTGGGTTAAATACGAAGGCAAATCTTCTGCATTCTCCCAGGGCCGGAAAAACCTGCCCCGTTGTCTCTCTGTTTGGAGCGGTTATTTCGATTGACAGCCTGGCCGGAGCAAACGGCCATAACTCAATAGCAAACAATTTGTCATTTTCCCCGACTCTTAATTCAAAACTATTCTGGTAGGGTTCTGCTGTGGTGCTGTTAAAGTAATGTCTGCGTTTGTTTGCTTCATTACCGGTGCTTATGGTTATCCCTATATGCGGCTGCTGCGCCAAATAATTGGTAATGAAGCTGGTCGCACCCCGTCCGTCATGGCTTGACTGGTTTGTTCCCATTGCAATGCATATGGTAATGGGACGGTTCAGTCTTTGAGCAACGGTAGTCACATAACTGATCCCAATGATTAAATCTGACTCCTGATAGCATTCAGCATCTGGAGGTGCAAAAAAGATTTTTTTCAAATTGCTCTTTGCCTGCTTCAATTTTACGACCAGAATGTCGGATTCCGGTACAACTCCGCTGAACGCCTGCTCCAGGCTTGGTTTTCCTGCAATTACACTTGCAATAGCAGTTCCATGACCATTGGTATCCACAGAAGGGACTATGGATAAGGGATTTTCCGACTTAAGTGCAACATTGATATACTCCCTGGTGTATTCGGTGCCGTATGTAAATCCCTCCGGCGGTGCGCCCTCCTGAATGGTCTGGTCCCATATGGAAAGAATACGGGTCGTTCCGTCATTATATAAAAACGCCTGATGCCCGTAATCAATTCCGGTATCTATAACCGCAACAATCACTCCCCGACCAAATAAAGCCAGATAAGGATTTCTCTGAACCGTTCCGATACCGGATTTTTCAAGGCTGACGGTGGAGCTTAAGGTCAGCAAAGAAGGAAATGCATTATAAGGATAAACTCCCAAGTCGCAGGGATTCGCTGAATCAACAGGGATATGAGCCAAAGAATGCCTTAAATCCATAGGTGTTATATTATCTCCGGTATCATATGTGGGAATCATTATATTACTGATGATCAAGTCATAATAATTATCATCCAATATTTTTTGCATGATCAGGCCTCCCTGTCTATACTACTGGCACATATGATATATTTTATGCAACCGGACCTCTATTATGAGTATAAGAAAATAAGGGGCGTCACCAGCAGGCAGGCAGCGCTCATATCAGTAGCATTGCTGCATAAAATATACTATATGTTCTATAACCAGATCTTATCAGGGAGATTTAATTATGGAGAAAATATTGGACAATAATTATTACGACTTGATTATAAGTAATTTATTAGTTCCTACCTATGGTGTCAGTGATGATGTTACATTGCTGAATGACAGGTTTTCCCTGCTGCATATAACCAAAAATAATATGCAGCCATGTGATCTCGGCCAAAATCCTTACCATGCTTTTCCAACTCTTTATACCATTTCTGCAGAAGTAGCACCTCCAACACCCGGCGTGGTAAGCGTCACACCAATAAATGATTATACCTTATATGGGCAAGGAGTGATTATCGGCATCGTAGACACCGGAATTGATTACCGGCATCCTGCTTTCATGAATAAGGATAAAACAACACGGATCCTTTCCATTTGGGATCAGACCATACAGGCTGGGCCACCTCCCAATGGGTTTACTTACGGTACGGAATATACCAAAGCTGCCATAAATGATGCATTGCAATATGAAAACCCACTTTCCGCTGTTCCTTCCACTGATACAATTGGCCACGGTACCGCCATAGCGAGTATCGCTGCAGGCTCTCCAGAAACTAGGAACACGTTTAGCGGCGTTGTTCCAAATTCGGAGTTGGTTGTTGTGAAATTAAAAGAAGCCAAGTCAAATCTTAAAATGATTTATTCTGTTCCGGAAGACAAACTATGTTATCAGGAATCAGATATTGTTCTTGGAGTACGCTATTTAATTTCTGTAGGTCAGCGCTTAAAACGTCCTCTTGTAATATGCATCGCTCTAGGCAGCAGCCAAGGAAGCCACGATGGCAGGGGCGTTTTAAGCACCTACCTAGAGAGCCTGGTTCAACATCCTGATGTGGATGTTTGCATATCAGCAGGAAACCAGGGAAACAGCGGCAGGCACTATTTTAACAGAACCATATCAGCGCCCCACTTTAATGATTTCCAGTTGAATATTGCAGGAAGTGACAAGCAGTTTTCTATGGAAATCTGGGCACACATTCCAGGACGGCTATCTATTGAAATTTCCGCACCTGACCGGGAAAAGGTCACGTCGATCAATCCTTCCTTCAATGATTGCCATAAGTATGTTTTCCAGAACAGCCAGAGCATCTTATGGGTGAATAATATGATTTTTGAAAGGGAAAGCGGCGACCAGCTGATATTATTGCGGTTTGAGAATCCCCTTCCCGGTATTTGGTACTTCCGTGTCCAAAACATAGAAAATGAACCTTTTACTATTAATTCCTGGCTCCCCAGCGGAGACTTGATATCAGATGGGACCTTTTTTTTAAATTCCGATCCGGATATCACCATAACCGCTCCCGGAAACTCCAAACGTACCTTAACCGCTGCCGCCTATAATCAGATAACCTCTAATATCTTAGATGAATCAGGAAGAGGTTTCACAAGAAGCGGCTATGTCAAACCTGATATTGCAGCTCCAGGCTATCAGATACCTTGTGCGGTTTCTGAAAATCAATACGGGACCTTAACAGGCGCCGGCGCTTCAGCAGCCATTGCAGCGGGTGCAGCTGCCATCATCTTTGAATGGACTCAGAACAAAGGTAACTTTACTTATATTACAGGCGAACAAGTCAACCGTATAATAATAAGAGGAGCGCAACGAAATCCTGCCTACAGCTATCCCAACAATATATGGGGGTTTGGGCAATTGGATGTAAACCGTGTATTCGGACTATTTTCCTCGATCATGTAATTTACAGATCTGGCGTCCCGGTTTTCTATTCCTTTAATCTTCCTGTACTGTTTCAGGCTGTACAGGAAGTTCGCTTGTACAATTTGGGCAGCGGGTAGCGTTAACATTGATACGGGTAAAGCAATATGGGCACTCCTTGTCCGTAGAAGCTGCCGGTTCCGCCTGCTGCTTTTTTCCCCGTAGAGTATTAATCACTTTTATCATCATGAAAATAACAGATGCCATAATTAAAAAGTTGATTACTGCCGTGATAAAGGAACCATAAGCAAATACCGGACCAAGTTCTTGTGCAGCTGAAAGTGTGGAAACATCCGCACCAGCCGGAGCAGCATATAGAGGAACAAATTTATTGGAGAAGTCCACTCCTCCGGTAATCACTCCGATCAAAGGAGATATAATATCCTTTACCAGGGAATTGACGATCGTCTGAAAAGCAGCACCGATAATCACACCAACTGCCAGGTCAACCACATTCCCGCGTAAAACAAATTCTTTAAACTCAGCTATAATACCTTTTTTATTTCCCATAGACATGCATCCTCTCTTACAGATTTATGAAACCTATTGGTTGACTTTGGAATTATCATATCATGAAAAAGCAGATTCTGCAATTCATGATACTAAAACTACCGGTTGGATGAATATAAAAAAGCGGGTCCGGAATACCGGATACCCGCTCATCTTGCTATCAGCCTCGCCTATCTTTTGCCCCTGCAGCATGGATCGTTGCAGCCATCTTTGAAACCTTCACAATATGCTTCCCTTTTTGCTTCAGCACAAGGATCAACATTACAATTGTTACGGCATCTATTATTACAGCAATTATTCCGGTTGTTGCAAGTATTGTTACAGTTGCAGCCACCAGACCAAGAATTAGAACATCCCATATCATATACCTCATTTCATTATGATACTATATTGTATGGGGCGACCAGACAAGATGTGAATCATACGAATAAATTCGGATTCTCTCAATTATAATTCCCTGATAATATTGATTTTACGGCATTCTCAATTTCCTCATAACCGGTACATCTGCATAGATTAGATTGTAACCATTCCTCTATGGTTTGATCATCCGCACCTGGCTTGTGTATGGCCAGTGCGTGGCAAACCATCAGGAACCCGGAAGTACAATAACCGCACTGAAACCCCCAGTTTCTAATAAATGCATCTTGTATCGGAGCGTTCTTAAGCCCTTCCACGGTGGTGATCCTATGACCGACCGCCTCCACCGCCAGCATCAGGCAGGATTTGACCGGCATGTCGTCAATCAATACCGTGCAGGCGCCGCAATCTCCGTTCTCACAGCCGCTTTTGGCTCCGGTTAATGACAACTCCTCACGAAGAACATGAAGCAGAGTATAGGCTGGCTTAACCATAACGGCTTTATTTTCACCATTTACATTAAGAACTATAATACTATTACCTGATAAATGCATACAATCCCTCAATTCCTGATAGGATCAGCCGATCTTTTCAAAATTATGAAACATATCCTGAAGCATGTTTTCTAATACGAATTCTCTATACTCCCTGCTTCCTGACAAATCGCCTTTACAATCACTATGGGCTAAATTTATAATTTTTTTGATCTTCTGTTCCATGTTGTATAATTTATGATTAATGATCCTTTCGGATAAAATAATTGGATAATCGCCATATCCGGTAATCGCCGTTTTTATGGCCTTATTGTTTTTCGATGCCACCATGGTGATCAATGGATAATCTATTATCTCCTGCTTTGTCCTTTTTACATGATTGTAAGGGTAACTCAAATCATTTTCTTCGATCAATATGGATACCAGAAATTCCCCCTTTCTAAGCTGCAGCTTTCCATTGAATGCCTTTGAAAAAGGCAATTCGGCCAAACCGCTCCGTGTCATTACCTGCAGGGTGCAATCACTTATCATTAACGGTAAGGCTGCCTCACGGTACTTAATTGTGCCGGCAAGATTGCCGCCTATGGTGATCTTCCCCTGAATCGTATGATCTGCAATTCTTTTTATGGTTTTGGACAATAAGGGATATGCATTGTATTCCGCAATGTTTGTAAGGGTTTGTGCGGCTCCAATCCTCAATTTCCCGCCGCTCACCTCAAGCTGGCTGCATTCGGGTATTCCCTTTAAATCAATGACCGAATCAAATTCTATCCCCCCTACCCTGGCCATACTGATAATTTCTGTTCCTCCCCCATAATAAAGAGGTTTTTTATTATTAAGAAGCAAGTCTTGATAGTACTTAAATGCTTCATCCATGCTTTCTGGTTTATAATAATCAAAATCAAAAGGAATCATAGTTTCATCCTTTCCCTCCATATGAATTCAGGTGTGATAGGAAGCCGGTTTACATCAATATGAGCTGCCAATGATATAGCGTTAGCCAATGCGGCAGGTATTCCAATAATGCCGTGCTCTGCAATACCTCTGGCCCCAAAGGGCGCATCAATTTGAGGGGTTTCTACAAAATCAACCACATATTCCGGATTTTCACCATATCGGATCATTTTATAGGTGCGAAAGCTTGTATCTTCTACAATCCCCTCCTCATTATAGACAAAATCCTCACTGGTACCAAGTCCCAGTCCCATACACATACCGCCCATAACCACACCTCTTGCAGTCTTAGGATTTATGACCTTGCCCGCGTCAATCACAGTAACCGCTTTTAGCAGCCGGTAGGTGTGAAGCCTGGTATCATATTCTATTTCAACGGCCTGGGCTCCTACCGTCCAGCTACAGCCGGGTGTTCCCCGTCCCGATGCCTCATTAAGGGGCGTCAGATGATTCATGATATAGCTGCCCCGTCCAATCACAGGCCCTTTGAGAGAATTGCCATTAGAATATTTGTAGCCTTTTACCAGGTCCTCGAACATGACATAAAGCTCCGGATCATGTTTTACATATATCATTTTATTCTCAAAGTCCAGGTCTTCCGACGGGCACCGCAGGGCAATGGATGCAAGACTCATCAGCTGGGATATGGCATCATCTGCCGCATTCAATACGGCCCGTCCCACCAGAAAAGTTGTCATACTGGCAACGGTTTTCCATAAATACGGGGTTGACTGGGTATTTACATCCAGCTTCACATAAACGTCATTGACACTGATTCTCATTTTTTCCGCCAATATCTGCGCTGCCGTTGTCTTCATTCCGGGCCCTATCTCCGCAGCCCCGCAATCAAGATTTATGCTTCCGTCAGAATTAAAAGTTAAAACAGCACTTGCGGCTGCATCTGTTGGGGTATCAGAGGTCTTAATCAGGCAGCTGATCCCCTTTGCTCTGACCAAACCGTTCTCTTCAGCGATGCGGGAACCTTCCTCCCAGTTAATGACTGTTTTTAGCCTCTCAAGGCATTCTGCTGCATTCCCTGTATTGCTGGCGGTGACTTTGACTTGGGTGGGAGTTAGATCGCCGGCTTGAACCAGGTTTATTAGCCTTAGCTGAAAAGGATCCAGCCCTGTTTCGTAAGCCAGTTTATCCATCATTCTCTCCATACAAAAGGTATATGCCTCATGACCGAACCCACGGAAAGAAGTTATATAGGGATGGTTTGTATAAACGCTGTAGCAATCGCATTGGATATTTGGTATCCGGTAGGGCCCGGCACATTCCGCTGCGATTGCTTTCGTTATCTTAGGAGAAATGTCAGAGTAAGCACCGGTATCTATCTGGAATGTCATTTCAGCCGCCATGATCTGTCCGCTTTTTTTCGCTCCGATCCTTATGGCTCCTTCCAGTCCCAAATGGCATGGAGAAGTGACCATATCTTCTTCTCTTGTATTTGCCAGGTTGATCCATTTTCCTTTAACATTCATCGCCGCAATCACTGCAAGCACCTCTGGCTGTATACATGCCTTTCCTCCAAATGCACCGCCAACTAATGGAACCTGGACTATTATCTTTCCCTCCGGAATATTAAGATATTTACAGATTGATTCCTTGACCTCATAAGGAGCTTGGGATGATGTCTTGATCTTTACACTGCCATCCGGCATGAACATGCAGTGGACTGCTCTTGTTTCCATGGCGGCGTGATCAGACTGAGGCAGGGAAAAACTGCCCTCTACAACAATTTCGCTATCCAGCCAGCCTTTCTGCATATCGCCTTTTCTGATTTTTTGATGATGGCAGATATTGGTTCCCTTTATAGGATAGACTTCCTCCGTGGCTTTTGTATATAACATAAGAGACTCATGTATGATCACAGGATTCCTTTTGAATGCCTCTTTTATGGAATTCACAACCGGTAAAGGCTTATATTCTACAAGTATTTTTCTCGCAGCTGCCTTTGCCTGCATTTCATCATCTGCAACAACGATGGCAACCGGTTCCCCGTAGTAACGTACTTTATCTCTGGCTAAGGGAGGTCTGTCCTGAAGCATTGATCCGCAGATAACTTGATGGTCTTTTGCAGTAATGACCGCTTTTACCCCCGGCATAGCAGAAGCTTCCCTGGTATCTATGGATATGATCTGGGCATGAGCATGAACACTTGTTAATAATCTGGCGTAGAGCATCGGCGAATCTGTTATATCATTTGTATATTGGGCTGCGCCTGTTACTTTATCTTGTGCCTCTTTCCTTACTGTGTCTTTTCCCAGCTGGGTTTCCATTGACTGCCTCCTGCAAAATTCTACCTGCTGATTAATACATGATCACCGTTTTTCAGCTGAACCACATCCGCCCGAAGTGCCTTTCCTAAATCTGTCAGACATATTTCCCGCTCCTTGGAATCCGGGATATAAAGGGTCAAAGGATCACCTGATATGATTCTTTCTTTGTTATCTGTTATATAAACCATTATCTCCGGATTACTCTTCCCCATTGATATTTCCTCCTATATCTATATCCATAATTGTAGTGATTTTTCTGCTGCTTTCCAGTACAGGCGTCTTTTTGATTACGTCTATTATGGCATCAGGATCACGGATAATTGGAACAAAAGCCAATAACAACGCTCCATTAGTATAATTTTTCCGGGTAAAACTGTACCGCTTTACGCCAAAGGTCCGGGTAGCCTCAAAAAGCATGGCCTGCCTCTGCCCATAATTCTCAACCGTGATTCTGAATTTATCATTTTTAGGCTCTATAACAATGCCGATCCCTTCTTTTAAAAACAAATCCCGGCTTCTCTCAGTTCCCAGTACATTGGTAACATACATGCCATTTACAAACAGATCCGAATGGTCTATGGTTATTTTTCCTTCCCTTATGTTGCAGATATCACCGATGCATTTGCCTTTTGTTATTATTGTCAGGAAATAAATCATACCAAAACCGCTGACTACTGCACCTATCATGTTTATGACCAGACTGTCTACAGATACAATACTTAAAACCAATACAACAAACAAGGAAGTAAGCAGGGATAAATAATTTCTGGATTCATAGGTTTTGGCAATGCCATCAATATAGGCAGCCCCTCTTTTTGAATATTCCGTTTTTTCCAGATCCTCAAGGCTTTCTTTTTCTGTTTTTCTCACATCCCGGAAATGCTGGATGGCTAAGGCAATAAAAGTTACGGCCGTAAATTCTTTATTTAACAGGGAGGGAATTGCAACAGCCCCCAGAGATGAAGCCAGAATGCCTATCACAATGTTAATGAAAGCACCGGTAGGATAACTGGGATTTTGACGGGTATCAATACGAAGTGTAATAGCCCGTGCAATAGTACCCATTACTATACCGCACAAAATGATGAAAAGATCGTGAAATGCCAGTGTTTTTTCCATATTTTTATCATGGTATCACTCGTGAAACCATATTTCTCCAATCCTTATTTTGGTCTATTATCTCCTTTTTGTCTTACAATATGCAAAAAAACCAGCGGCGGCTTCGAAATGGGAATTCAAAGCCGCCGCTGGTTTCCATATGAGAGAATCTGCTGCTTATTATGAGCAGACTATTTTAAATGAGACTGTTTCACAATGGTTTCTACCGTAATATTCATCTTTTTCTTTCGAGCCTCATCCTTTAGAAGAATCAGACAAAGAAGATCGATCGTATAAAGAGTTGATAACTGACTGTTTACAAACCTTTCCTGATCAACAAACAAAGGATTTACTATGGGAAAACAAAAATCAGCGCACTGTGCGATCGTGCTGTCGGTAAAACTGGTCAGACCGATGAGCTTTGCTCCATTTTGTTTTGCCGCCCTGACAGCATTGATTACTTCCGCGGTTTCACCGGATATGGAAATTGCAATTACCAGATCACCGGAGCCTAAAATTGAGCTGTATATTACCATCAAGTGAGAATCTGTTACACTCTGTACATGAAATCCCATACGTGACAGGCGGAGCATGGTTTCACAGGCAGTCAGTCCCGATGATCCCACTCCGAATATATAGATATTTCCTGCCGCTGCAATCTGGTCTGCCAGGTACTCCAATGCCTTTCTATCTATCATCTGATTGGAATGTTCAATTACGGTCTTATAAAAATCATAAACCTGAGATACAAGATCGTCTGAGTGAGCAATCTTATTTCCTGCCCCTGCGCTGCCAAGCTGGATTTTCAGTTCTGCAAAAGACTTTTGACCTACCTTTTTGCAGAAACGGGTAATTGTACCGTCAGAAACTCCCACGGTAGCTGCAAGGACAGAGATATTCATATTCCGAATATTATTGCCTTCCTTCAAAATGTAATCAGCGATACTTCGTTCTTTATCAGTAAACGTATTATATTTCTTTTGAATTGATGAAAGAATATCCATATTGTACCTCTTATACTTTCGTCTTTAATTTGTGAAAAACTGAACCCATATTAATAAAGTGTTCTTATTATATCACCTTTTAATAAAAACGAAAAGATTTTAGAGGAAACAGGAAGGGATGAATCTTTTTAATTAAAAACCTTTGATACTGCCTCGGCAAATCCGCGTGTAATGCATTGGGGGCGTGTAATTGCAGTTCCCACAACGACTGCGTAAGCTCCTGATTCAATCGCCTTTGCCGCCTGCTCCGGGGTGCTGAAATTTCCTTCTGCAATTACTGGGTGTTCACATTTCGCAATCAAAGACTGAAGCACCTGAAATTTATCCAGACCTTGAGACTGAGGCGTATATCCCAGCAATGTCAGACCCACAAAATCAAAACCAATCTCGTCAGCACGCAGCCCCTCTTCTTCCGTTGAAATGTCAGCCATAAATTTTTGATGAGGATATTTTTCATGTAGCTTATACAAAAAATCCACATCCTGATTTATGGTAGCATCTACGGCGACTACATCAACACCGGTCCGAACCAGTGCATCTACTTCTGCTAATGTGGGTGTGATGTAAGGTTTGCCTTCTTCATATACCTTTTTGATAATCCCGATAATCGGAAGATCCACATGTTTCTTGATTTCTTCAATATCTTCCACGCTGTTTGCGCGAATACCGACTGCGCCTCCTTCTTTTGCTGCCAGAGCCATACGCCCCATGATAAATGAACTGTGCAGGGGTTCCTCCGGAAGCGCCTGACAGGATACAATTAAACCTCTATTCATAAGTATTACATCTCCCTAATCTTCGCCAATTATGTCGTTTATTTTTGATTTTATCAGATCTGCTTTCGCTCCAAATATTGCCTGAATACCACCTTTAACTTCCAATACGGCCGTTGCGCCTTCCCGTTTTATGGCCTCTTTGTCAACCTTGGTAATATCCTTTACCGCTACACGCAGACGGGTGATACAAGCATCACAATCTTCGATATTTTCCTTACCGCCCAGAGCTGCTAGTACGCGAACAGCCGTTTCAGCGATTGTACCCTTTGTCTCTACATTTACCACATCTTCTTCTCCTACCTCGCGGCCTGGAGTCGGAATGTTAAACTTTGTGATCAGGAAACGGAACAGAACATAATACAGAACCGCCCAGAATACTCCCACCACTACCACATAGATCCAGTGAGTCCTTGCATTGCCCTGCAGGACTCCAAATAAGGTAAAATCAATGATTCCGCCGGAAAATGTGTTGCCGATACGAACGCTTAAAAGATCGGCAATCGCAAAAGAGAGACCATCTAAAAATGCGTGAATCACATACAGCCAAGGAGCTACAAACAGAAACATGAATTCAATGGGTTCCGTAATACCGGTTAAAAATGATGTAAGGGCTGCCGAGAAGAATAAACCGAATACTAATTTACGGCGATTTTGTGGAACACAGTGATACATTGCAAGGCATGCAGCAGGTAAGCCAAAAATCATCGTATCAAAACGGCCTGCAAAGAACCGTGTACCCTCGGTATACATTCCTGTAAAATTAGGATCAGCCAGCTGGGCAAAGAATATCTTTTGAGCACCTGCAATCTCCTGGCCCGCCACAGTAGCAACTCCGCCTAATTCCGTATACCAGAACATAGGGTAAATCATATGATGCAGGCCCACTGCTCCGCAAAGCCTCATCAAAAATCCATACAGGAAAGTTCCAAAAACTCCCATACTTGCAATGGTCTGGCCGCTGGAAATCAACAATGACTGAAAAGGAGGCCAAATCAGGAAAAATATTGCGCCGATAAAAATTGCTGCAAAAGAGGATATAATCGGTATAAAACGTGATCCTCCGAAAAATCCAAGAAACGGAGGCAGCTGTATATCGCGGTACCGGTTATGAAAATAGGTAACCATACAACCAATAACAATAGAGCCTACGACTCCGGTATCTATTGTGTTTCCATCCGGTTTAAAGACTGACAGCAGTGCACCGATCGATGCATTCATAACAAGAAACGCAACCGCAGCTGCCAGACCCGCCGTTCCTTTATCTTTTTTTGCAAGCCCCACTGCCAGACCAATACACATGATTAACGACAGATTTCCAAACACCACTTCTCCCGCCTTGCTCATAACAGTAAATATTGCCTGCAGAGCAAAAATGTTCAAAAATGGATAGGCTGCGATCGTGTTTGGATTGGACATTGCCCCACCGATTCCTAACAGGAGACCTGCTGCCGGAAGAATGGCAATCGGTAACATAAATGCCTTACCTAATTTTTGAAGCTGCTTAAACATAAATATACCTCCTCCTTGGGCGCACATTGTACAAGTAATGTTTCAATATGCATTTCTTTTTGGTTAATTTCATTATATTTTATAAAATAATTTTAGTCAATCCTTTTTTAATAATAATTATTTTAATCAAACATAAATAATAATTCGAGTGCTTCAACAGGTATTGCAGCAGTTAAGGGTATTATGTGATATGTCGCAAGAACAATGGTATGTGGGGAAACTGGCTGGAAATAGCCATTTAGGATACTGCTCCATGAATATAAAGCAGTGGAAAAATGTGTTATTTACCGGGGCCATCGCCCCGGTTGTTAATAAGCATATGATTTAGTATAAACTATTGCCTGATTTTACCTTCTTTATAGTGTTTACGGCACAATGAAATGTATTTATCATTTGCCCCCATTAATATTTGCTGTCCTTCTCTGATTACGTTTCCATCTTTATCAATCCTAGCATTCATATTGGCACTATTCCCGCACCAGCAGACTGTTTTAAGTTCCTCAATTTCATCTGCCAGTTCCATCAAACGTTTGGATCCGGGAAAAAGGTGGGATGTAAAATCCGTTCTGAGGCCATAACAGAAAACTGAAATATCGTATTCATCTACAATCTTAGAAAGTTGTTCAATATCATTTTCAGAAAGAAATTGTACCTCATCCACAATGATTGCATCCAATTCTTTGATTGAATTATAATCGTCATATTTGAATTCAGACCATAAAATGCAATCTGCTTCCAGCCCGATTCTTGATCTGATTTTCGTTTTTTCGTCCCTGGTTTCTAAATCAGGTTTTATTAATAAAACGTTTTTTCCCTTTTCTAAAAAGTTATATCTTGTCATTAGTGCATTAGCCGTCTTCGAACTTCCCATCGCACCATATCTGAAAAACAATTTAGCCATTTATTTCTCCTTTACTGTAAATAAAATATATCCATGTTCCATGATAATTTAACATAAAATCATGAAACACTTTTTGCAACAGGAACTCAAAAGCTACGAATCTAATATTTAAGTTAAAAGTTCACTGATTGAAAAAGATCTATAATTATTCTGGGAAAAAGCTCACGACGTACTTTTTTCCGATACTGCATCTCCTCTGACGTACGGCCGCTGACTAAAGATTTATTGGCAACCGTATTGTCCGAAACACTAAAGAGTGCAGCCATTGGAATTCCAGCAAAGGCTGCAGCTTTAAAAGCCGCGGCAGTTTCCATTTCAATGACGTTGCAGCCCATGCCAATGATTTCATCAATATGAGCAAACTGGGCAAATACCGTATCCGTACTATAATTATTCCCAATATGCCACTTTACACCACTTTCTTCACATCTAAAGCTGGCGGCCTTTATTAAACGCTCGAACATCATTTTATCTGGATATTGTTTTTCACCAAATACATCGCTATCTGCAAGTTTATCAGAAGATATGTAACGACTTGCACCGTCACCACAAATGGAATATGCCGGAATTACAATGTCTCCAATCCCGATTCTATCATCCAAAGCACCAACGGACCCTATGAAAACAATTTGCCTGCATGGGGTTACACCCAAGGCTAAAAGAGCATCCATCAATACAGGTGCACCAATTCCCGTTTTTATATAACTGATTTCCAGACTATCAACCGTGAGATTCCATACTTTTATTGAAGAATAATCTGATTCACTTAAATAATCAAAAGTTCCAAAACCCGGAAAGATCGGTGGTTCCCACCAAGGAGCGATAATTACATTCTTATGTATTTGATCCGGATCTATCCCAATGCTATGAATACAAATATCACGTTTGGTTGATCCAAATCTCTCCATACTGACAATTAAATCCTGGTAATTCATCAGCTGTCCCTCCAATCATAAGTGCTTATGGCTTACACATTATTATGACATATACAATTAAAACAAATTATATCTTAGCACCATTTTACTATTAGTCAATCGGATTGCAATCTGCTTCGCTACTTGCATGATTAAGTTAAATTATTGCAAAAAAACTACTAACTTAATTACTGACAGCTAGTAGTCTCCTATACATATTCAATTTTTTGACTCAAATCAAACTATAGCATTCCCCAAAATAAATGAAGCGGAGCCGGAATACACGGCCAATTTCATTTTTCCGGCTCAAAGTTAACCTGGTTTGTTTAGAGCACCCAGACTACTTAACTACAGTTATTTAGCCAATCATGAAAATGCAAATCAAACAATGGTTTATTTTCTATTTGCAGATTATGCCCTGCTTTATCAAGACACAGGAAGGTCAAACGTGGTAAATGCTTTACTAATCCCCATGTATCTTCATAACCAACACAATTATCCTGTTTTCCTGTTAATACAACAATAGGTTTGTTGAAGTTTATATCTTTTAGCGATGCTTCAAAAGTAAAACCATATCCATCTTTTTGGTATGTATTAACGAAATCTATGTCAGCATCTTTTAGACCAGGCATGATTTCCCTTTTATATCTTTCCCATGTTTTAGTTGTAGCAACAACCGCATAATCCATAAAATCCTGAAATTCATCTTTCTCACTAGCTTCAGGTTTTAAATCCTGCTCTATAACAAGAATTTCTTTTTGCGCAAGATTACGGTTTTCATGTTTACTTATTACACAAGGACACAATAAGAATACCCCACTGATATTTAGATTCGCTTTTGACATCAGCCCCAATGATAAATACCCGCCATAAGATTGGCCAACTAATAAGAAACTTTCGTCTTTAATGACCTCTTTTATAAAATTAATTAGAAAGGATAACATATCATCTGCATTTTTTATACCTGGATTTATCTCTGAACTTCCAAATCCTGGCAAATCAATATAAATCCTACGATAATGATCCAAAGACTCCATGATAGGTTCAACGCACCCGAGCATTGTTCTATGATCTTCTGGAAACCCATGAATACAAAGGATTGGTTTTCCTGAACCAATTTCTTCATAGTAAACAGAATGATTATCTATCTTACATATCATAATTGTTTCATACCTCTCATTCCTATAAGTCTTTCGATCATAAGCTTTTGCAATTTATAACAGCTAAACAAGGCATTTCAGCAGATGAATACGATATATGAGATTGCAGTTAAATTCCATTCCTTTTTTACTCAACACTCACCCTTGTCACCACCATATCTTTCACTACGGCCGGTTCCAATTCTAAAGCTACAGCAAGTTCACCGTAAAGCAGATCTTCCGCCATCTTAAAATAGAATTCATCCTTTGCCGAATTTTTCTTACCTTCTACCAGCCCCTTTTGTTTCCTTAAATATAGTGTCTTGATGATCTGAAGCCAGCCTGAACACTCATTTTTCATCATGATATCCTTATAGTTTCCTTCTCGCTGCCTTTCGTCAAGCACCCACGTGGTTGGAGTATCTGGAATCAGATTAATCAGCTCTATGGCCTCTTCTCTGGTAGATACTTCTCTCATGGGTGCTTTTAGATTGTCTACGGGCGTATAAACAACACATTGCTGTGCCTCATAAAGAGGTTTCAGCGTATAGTAAAGGCGGTCATCATCCACTGCGGACATGTTAAGGCTCCCTATCGCCTCTACCCTGCATATTCCATGGGTTCCGAATACTACTAGATCATTTACCTGAAACATAATTATTCCTCCTGCCTGAATGCCAACACTTTGATACATAAGTTACGATTTCTATATCTTAAGTTTAACACTTAAAAAATTTTTTGTCAGTGTTTTTTATTTATTTAAATATTTTCGTGAAATTTAGCCAGAGAACACCTTGCTATTACTTGTGGAAATTGTATAAAAATAATTAGAAAACGCCCCAAAATTCAGACATTTGTAAGTGTGCTGCTTTTGGAGCGTTGAAAGAATATTTTATTATCCTGAAATAACTTACTGCTTCTGCGCTGCCAGCTTAACAGCTGCACTGGCACCCACACGGCTGCATCCAGCTTCAATGAAAGCCCTTAAATCCTCAAGGGTTCTGACCCCGCCGGCCGCTTTTATCTTTACATCGGGACCGATGTGCTTTTTAAATAACTCTATATCTTCAAGAGTCGCACCCCCGGTACCGAATCCGGTGGAAGTCTTAATATAGTCAGCTCCGGCTGCCGTAACTGCCTTGCACATAGCGATCTTCTCTTCCTCTGTAAGATAACAGGCCTCGATGATGACCTTTAAGATGTTTTCGCCGGTTGCTCTTTTCAGTTCTGCGATTTCCTTTTCTACCTTATCGTAGTCTCCATTTTTCACATCGCTGATATTTACTACCATATCCACCTCAGAAGCTCCGTCTTCAATGGCTTTTTTTGTCTCAAGGACCTTTGATTCTGTCACACTGTAGCCAAGAGGAAATCCGACTACGGTACAGATATTAAGGCCTGGAAATTGTTCATGTACCCGGCTGATATAGCATGGAGGGATGCACACGGAAGCGGTTTTATATTCCACAGCTTCCTTACAAAGCTCCTCAATGTCCTCCCAAGTGGCAAACGCCTTTAACTGTGTGTGGTCTACGTAGCTTAACATTTCTAAATCTGTCATTATTTTTTCCTACCTTTCTATTCTGTCAGGCGTTTTACGCCTTCTTTGGTAACGCTGGCATAAATTAAGGGTTCTGCCTCCGGCTTTTGACTGCTTATGGTGACTGCCTTTAAAAATTCCTCTTCTGAAGCCGCAAACAGATCTTCCTTTGAGGCATAAAGCACGGCTATGGTCTCTCCCTCTTCCACCTTCTGGCCTACCTTTTTCTTAAGGGCGATTCCAGCCGTATAATCAATTACGCTTTCCTTCGTAACTCTGCCGGCTCCTAAAAGCGAAGATGCAATCCCGCACTGCTCTGTATTCATATGGGTGATATAGCCGTTCTCTAAGGCTTTCACTTCCCTTTCAAAGGCTGCTCTGGCAAAAAGTGAAGTGTCCCTGATCACCGAAGAGTCTCCTCCCTGAGCTTCCACCATGGCAATAAGCCGTGCCAAAGCACTTCCGTCGGCAATGGCTCCTTCCGCCATAGCCCGGCATTCTTCCACACTCCCTTTTCCTGCCAGATAGAGCATACCGGCAGCCAGGCTTAAGCAAACTGTCCTTAAATCCTCAGGCCCTCTTCCATGAAGAGTTTCCACTGCTTCAATGACTTCCAGGCTGTTGCCGATCAGGCTTCCTAAAGGAATGTCCATATTCGTTATGAGAGCCATGGTTCTCTTTCCTGCGTGCTCCCCGATCGCTACCATCTTCTCCGCCAGTGTGATGGAGTCTTCCAGGGTCTTCATAAATGCTCCGCTGCCTGTCTTCACATCCAGAAGAATACAGTCATTACCTGCTGCCAGTTTTTTGCTCATAATGGAAGCGGCAATTAAGGGAATGCTGTCCACGGTTGCAGTCACATCCCGAAGAGCATAGAGTTTTTTATCCGCTGGAGCCAGATTTCCGGACTGCCCAATAACGGAAAGCCCGGCAGTATTGACCACTTGAAAAAACTCTTCCTCCGTCAGGACAGTACGCATTCCCGGTATGGATTCCATTTTATCAACGGTTCCTCCGGTATGACCCAGACCGCGGCCTGACATCTTCGCAACCTTGACCCCGCAGGCGGCTACAATTGGCGCTACCACCAGAGTCGTCTTATCCCCCACTCCTCCGGTGGAGTGCTTATCTACTTTCACTCCCTGGATGGGCGATAAGTCCACCATATCACCGGAATGAGCCACCGCATCCGTGAGAACGGCTGTTTCTTCATCGCTCATTCCCTTAAAATAAATGGCCATCAGCATGGCGGACATCTGATAATCCGGGATATCCCCTTTTACGTAGCCTTTGATCATAAAGCGGATCTCTTCCTCCGTCAAAGGTTCCCCGTTCCGCTTTTTTGCAATTACATCATACATTCTCATGACACTTAAAAACCTCCCTTATACTTATCCGTCCCGCTTTTTACCTTCCTTTTCCGGGTATTCAGGAATTCAAATTCTTTTTTGTAAACCCTAAAGGGAGCAGTTCTTTTAAGGTATAGACGGAAAACTCCTCTCCCGCGCCCAGAATAATCTTAAATTCATCAGGATCACAGAATTCGGCCATTACCTGCCTGCAAACCCCGCAGGGAGCACATAGTTCTCCCTTTTCGTCCCTTTTATTCCCCACAATGGCTATGGCATCAAATTCCGCGACTCCCTCTGAGACCGCTTTAAAAAATGCAGTACGCTCTGCACAGTTCGTGGGCGTAAAGGATGCATTTTCAATGTTGCAGCCACGGTAGACCGTACCGTTCTTTGCCAGCAGGGCCGCTCCAACACAAAAATCAGAATAAGGTACATAAGCCATTTTCTGAGCTTCGTAAGCCTCTGCCACCAGCATGTTTTTTGTCCTCTCATCCAGTTTCAAAGACACACCTCCTATTATTCTCCGGCTTATTCATTCCAGCAGTTGCGAAAAGGGATTGCTCTGCAATCCCTTTGCCGGTTCATCAAATCTTTTCAAATCGTTCTACGTCAGTTACAAATATGGTAGCTCCGCCAAGTTCCACTGTCATCGGCATCATCATATATCCGGCTGAAACAGACGCGATATTTGGCGCCGGAACATTGCAGGTAATTTTTTGGCGTTTTCCGCAGGTATCTTTAATCAGAGTGATGACTTCCTCTACCTGTCCATCATCCGTACCGATCATTAATGTAGAGTTTCCTTTCTTTAAGAAACCACCTGTTGTGGCAAGTTTTGTCACGCTGAACTGGTGTTCATTCAGCACATCAGTCACCCTGTTTCCATCATCTGAGCTGACGATTGCGTAAATAATCTTCATATCTACCACCTCGCTGTCTTATTTGGCAAAACTTTATTCATTTGATTCCTCTATTATAAATCATAATCAGGAAAAATAAAACAGTAAAATGGAAAATAATTATCATTTCTTTGTTAAAAATTGATATCTCTCATTTTATCAAGCAGCTTTCGGTATATTCGTTCCCTCATCCACGGCTCATTTACTGCCTTTAAGCATTCTTCCACACCGAACCAGCCCACTGCGCTGTTTTCATCCTCTTTCTTATGAAGGACCTCCCTGTCATCCGCTTCCAGAAGATAGGTCACATTTAAGTGAAGGTGAGAGGAAACATAAACTCCCCTCTTCTCATGACCGTCCACCGTCAGCACCTCAAGGGAAAAGATGTCCTCTGTGACCGGTCTTACCGTTCTAATCCCGGTTTCTTCCATGGCTTCCCGGACCGCTACTTTTAGCAGATCCATTTCCCCATCTGCGTGGCCTCCGGTCCATGCCCAGGAATCATAGATGTTATGATAGGCCATAAGAACCTTATCACGGGACTGATTCACCACCCAAGCTGACGCCGATATATGGGCGCCTAAACTTTCACGGAAAAATATGGATTCTCCTGACGTGAGATATTGGAGCAGCATCTCCTTATCCCTTTCTTCCTGTTCGTTATATGGTAAAAAGTCTTCTACAGTTTTCCTGAATTTCTCTTTGCAGTCCATGTCCTTCGTTCCTCCATCTTCCTGTGTTTTTAAGTCATACTCTACCATCTGGCGGATATATTTTTAATAGAATAAATTGAAATGAGGGTATTATATGGATTTATCAGCTCTTGTTTTTGCCGACAAAGATCCCTGGCCTCCCATAGAGATCATATCTCAAAATAAAGCGTATGCCGCCGCTATGCTTTCCAACATAGGCGATTGCAATTCCGAAATGTCTGCAATCAGCCTTTATATTTACAACAGCATGATTACGAGAAACTTCTTCTTTGATATAGCAGAATGCTTCCATAAAATCAGCATTGTTGAAATGCATCATCTTAATACCTTTGGCGAACTGTCCATCATGCTGGGCGCCGACCCCAGGCTTTGGAGCTATCAAAACGGACGATTAAGATATTGGACGCCCGCCTGCAACCGCTATCCCACCCGGATCGGCCCCTTGGTTGCCAACGCTCTGGAAAGTGAGCTGGAAGCTATCCGGAAATACCAGTTCCAGGCCCAATGGATCGACGATTGCCGAATCAAGGCAATTTTAAACAGGATCATTGCAGATGAGCTTTGTCACGTAAAGATCTTCCGGCTCATCCTGGCCGAACTTGACAACGACTTTGCCATCCCCAATCCATTCCAGGCATAGGCAGCATTTCACATGATTACTTACGCCGCTTTACGATTTCATACAAGAATAACCCGATACAGCCTGCCAAATAGCAGGCAATGTCCTTAAGATCAAAGGTTGAACCAATCATGATCCTTGCAATTTTATAATCGCTAAGGCCAAGCAGCTTCGCTAAATGAAAATACTGCCCCACCTCCGTCAATGCGGCGAAAACAAATATGTACAATGGGAGCAGTTTTACTTCTTTTGCCACAAATGACCTGATAAAGCAGTAAATCAGAACCACAACCAACATGTCACCAACATATGGTCTGATGAATTTATCATTTACGAAAACAGCTATTAGTACTTCAATAATGAAGACTACGATAAAGGCGCATAGGTACTTCATGTTTAATCTGAATCTCACGATACACTCCTTTTTTTATCAGAATTAAGGCAGCATAGCCCAAAGCTTTACTGCCAGATAACCTCCGGCATTCACGGATCTTCTCATGCCGGAGGTTATTTTCACCTGCCTCATAAGGGTCGTATTTTTCACTTTACAGATCCTTTACTTTTAATTTATTGACCAGATCGACATAAAATTCGCAGACGTCAAAGCCTTCGATATTCTTCCTTGTTAAGTCGATCATGTCGCCGTGGGAAATTCCCTGCCTGCTTTTAGGAGTCACTACGCCGAGGAAGTCCCCCCATACCATTGATTTCGCGGAAACAAGCCCGTCGTTTTCACCGCCCCCGAAAAACTTTATGATACCGTATCCCACATTAAGCGGAAATATAGCTCCGGAATAGGAACGGATACGCGAGCCGACGCTTTGATATAAAACACCGGGGGCATCCTTCATAATTCTGTTCAGCCGGTCACATTCCTTATCGGTTAAATCTTTCAGGCCATTGAAAAAATCCGGATCGTCATCGCCGAGCCTGGTATAGATGGATTCGTACTTATTCCCTATGGACGCAACCGCCTTTTGCGGAATCTTCTCCAATAACTTACGTACGTAATTACATCCCAGGTGTGGCGTGTTAATCGTCGTAAGAGACGCAATATATTGATCCATTCCGAGACAGCTTACCGCATACCGGGAATCAAGTCCTCCCTTGGAATGAGCAATAATATTGAGCTTTTCACAGCCGGTCTCCCGGACAATATTCAGAATACACCCTTTTAGCTCATTCGCACATTGCTCGACTGATGCGGACGACTGATGGCTTCCGTAATAGATTACAGCTCCATTATCCATAAGCTCCTTCGGTATCCGGCCCCAATAATTAAAGTTTTTCCAATCCCTGAAAAATATCCCATGTACCATCAGAATAGGGTATTTCGTTTTGCATAATTCCTCGTCTTTCCTGTCACTGTTTCGTTGATGTTTCGCGACGGTAAATCTATACTCAGAAGCCGATACACCAAGGAACTTCCTTAGTATGACAATATTCACTACAGGCATCCACCAAAAAAGCAGCAAGCTTATCCTTGGTACGATCCCCAACTGGCCGGAACAGGTGAATATTCGTATAATCCCATTGAACAGCAGAATAAAAATCAGACCCGCACATACAAATATGTTTATAACAAGGATATGAACTCCAATTTCCGTGCCTTTGGCTAAAACAAAAAGATATGCCAGTGCCTCAAGCATAAAGCAGGAAAAAGCCGCAAGCACCAGCTCATAGCCGCCGATTAGTACCCTAAGCCTGTATTGCTGCGATTTATCTCTCCGCGGAGCAATATTGAAATAAATATAAAATAAGGCAAGGGCTATACCTGCCGCTGCAGCAGCCGCAGTGCCGGGAATTACGTATGTCACTAAAATGATGTTCAAAAACAGCAATAGCAGAAAATAACATATAAACCGTTTTATGATAATTATGTTTAATCCCCCCAATAAACTTCAGCTATATTACATTATTTTACCATGCGTATGCAATGTCGTCAAATTAACACAAGATTCTTTTTATCCCGCTTAATCCTGTCATAGTACTTCAGGTTGGGGACAGATATAAACATGTCAAAAAGAGCCGGACGTTTTTAGCGTCCGGCTCATCCTGGCCTGGCATGACGGCGGCCTTTTAAGGCCTCAGGATCACTCCGTTCTGATTTCCAGCCCCTCCTGATATCCCTTTTCCATCTTATGCCTTGCCTTTCTGTTTTCCACGGTATCAAAAATTATGGAAAAATCATAATCCTCCGGGTAAAGTTCTTCTGCAGCTACCAGAAGCTTTACCCTTTTCTGGTTGACCCAGATTTTCTTATCCGGCATCTGAACCTGCAGTACCCCTTTATCATTTACGGGTCTGCATACAATTCCCTTTTTCTTATCGGGATAAACAAACACACTGTCTCCGATGGTGAACTTTTTTTCCATAATATTTTTATTCACCGCCGTCTTTTTCAGTTTTTCTATTTTAGGCCCATTTAAGTTTAAGTGTCCAGCACTCTCTTCTAAGGCACCCGGCTCTTCTTCCCATAAGGCCTCCTGCTCTCCGTAAGCGTATCTTCTGGCTCTTCTTATCATAGAATCCGGCATTCCCAGCCGTTTGGCTATATAAAGAGCGCAGCTTTCCCCGGCCTCCCCGATCTCCATACGGTAAAGCGGCCTAAGGGTTTCCTTATCAAAAGCCATTCGTGCGTTGGTGATACCTTCCGCCTCCTTGGCGTATGTCTTTACCTCTGGGTAATGGGTGGTTGCCAGAAAAAGGCATCCGTTGCTTCTTAACTCTTCCAGTATGGCAATGGCGATCCCCATTCCTTCCGCCGGGTCTGTTCCTGATCCCAGCTCATCCAGTATGACCAGGCTCTCCGGACCTGCTGCTTTTAGGATCATCATTACATTGGTGATATGGGCGGAAAAGGTGGATAAGTTTTCCGTAATGTTCTGACCGTCTCCGATATCACAGAGCACCTGACTGTTCATACAAAGATCGGCCTCATCACAGGGCAGGTGAAGGCCGCATTGTGCCATAAGGGAGAACAGCCCCACCGTCTTGATGGATACGGTTTTTCCTCCTGTATTGGGCCCTGTAATTACGATTCCCCGTTCTTTCTCTCCCAGTTCAAAGTTTAAAGGCACCACGGTTTCCGGGTTCATGAATGGATGGCGACCGTTTACGATTTTTATGGTCCGATCCGTATTAATGCCTGGACTGGTGCCGGTCATGGAGGCGCTTAAGCTTCCCTTTGCAAACAGGAAATCCAGTTTCTCAAGAAGGCGTTTATCCCCTTCCAGTACCTCTAAATTTTCTTCCACTGAGGCAGTAAGCATATACAGGACCCTTCTTGCCTCATTTTCCTCTTCAATCCTTAAAAGCTCCAGTTCCCCGTTAA
This sequence comes from Lacrimispora sphenoides, assembly GCF_900105215.1. Lineage (NCBI taxonomy): Bacteria > Bacillati > Bacillota > Clostridia > Lachnospirales > Lachnospiraceae > Lacrimispora > Lacrimispora sphenoides. The sequence goes on from NZ_FOIP01000002.1 coordinate 1,830,671, forward strand.
GCTCTGTAATAGCTGCCGGTTCAATAAAAAGAGTGGAGCCGGTTGCTGACTGGTCAATGACACTGCCAGGAACCCCTGATCTGTAATCTTTTTTTACAGGGAGACAAAGTCTGCCGTTTCTTAAGGTCACATAAGAATCGGAAAAATATTTTTTATTCCCTCTTAAAATGGCCTCTGCTTTTGCCCGAAGCTTTTCTTCCAATCTGGCCACATCCTGGCGGATATTTTTTAAATGTTTGCTGGCGCTGTCCTCAACTTTGCCGTTTCTGACGCTTTCATAAATCTCCCTTGCCAGATCCTCCAATGGGTTTAAGTCCTGCTCATAATAAGGCAGGCCAAGCTCCAGGTATTTACACCGGTTTAAAAAGTCCTTAAACCGATTTACTGCGGTGAGCATTCCCCCTGTCTGTTCCAGTTCTTCCGCGGACAGGCAGCCGCCCTGCCGTGCCGTATTCATGATCTCTTTCAGACCATTCATGCTGACTGCGGGAGGAAGCCCCATCCGGTCAATGACGGTCCTGGCCTCCGTCGTATCGCGAAGGCTTTTTTTAACCTCGCCTTCCTTCAGGCATGGGGTCAAATTCCTTATTTTCTCTTTCGCTGCTTCCGTGTGTGCAAATTCTTCAAGTTTTTCTAATATAAGATTAAATTCTAAAATCTGAAATGTGTGATTCATGTAATTCTCCTCGTTCCTTCTGTCTTTCCAATTGGTTTCCTGAGGTTCATGGAGCAAAGGACAGGCGGAACCATTCGCCAGATGAATATGCAGGTATATTCGTTTGGCTCATTGTTCGCGCAAAAAAAGCCTGTAAGACCACAAACCGACGTCTTACAGGCTTTTAACCTTATTCTGTCTGCTTTGTATCTCATGGGCAAAACAGGTACACGAAATAGAGGAAAGACTTATAGCCTTCCTGATCCGATTCCTGTTTTTCATATTAAACTGCCTTATGCTCCATGATTATATACAATTAACAAACACACACATCCTATCTTTTATACTTCCATCACTATACCACGGAAAGAAAATCCGGTCAATCTTTTTTTCTTTTCCCTATTGACATGACGAAATGCATTGCTTATAATGTACTTGTTCAATAAGTACACTACGCAACACTAAGGAGACCTACTGTGGAGATTATAATCAGCAGTAATACAAATAAGCCCATATATGAACAGATTACTTCGCAAATAAAAGCGCTGATTATGAGCGGAGAGCTGCAGACCGGAGATCCTATTCCATCCATGCGGGCATTGGCTAAATCCATTCATGTCAGCGTCATTACCGTACAAAAAGCCTATGAAGATTTACAACGGGACGGCTTCATTGAAACTACCGTTGGGCGAGGCAGTTTTGTATCGGCACAAAACAAAGATTTCTTTCAGGAAGAACAACAGCGAAAAGCTGAGGAACATCTGCAGGAGGCTGCCGATATTGCCCGTACCAGCGGCATATCACTGGGCAAACTGATAGAAATTTTAACCATGTTTTACCAGGAGGAGGAGTAAAAATGGAACCAATTTTGCAAGTTGAAAATCTGACGAAACAATATCCTGATTTTAAATTGGATCATGTATCATTTTCCATTCCCAAAGGTGCTATTATGGGATTGATCGGTGAGAACGGCGCTGGTAAAAGTACCACGATCAATGCAATCCTGGATCTTATCCAAAAGGACGAAGGGGTGGTTAAGTTTTGGGGTCAGGAACTTTCTTCCGATCCCAGAAACATCAAAGAAAACATAGGAGTCGTGTTTGACGGCATCAATTTCTATGAAACCCTTACACCGGCCAAAATAGGCAGAATATCGGCTTCTGCCTATAAGCAATGGGATGAAACCGCCTACGATAACTATTTGAAAAAATTACAGCTTCCTCCCCGCAAAGAGATCAAAGCATTTTCCAGGGGAATGAAAATGAAGCTTAGCATTGCTGTTGCGCTTTCCCATAAACCGAAGCTTCTGATTCTGGATGAGGCAACCGGCGGGCTTGACCCGGTCATGCGTGACGATATGCTGGATTTGTTTTTGGACTTCGTACAGGATGAGAACCATTCGATTCTTATGTCGTCCCACATTTCTACGGACCTGGAAAAGGTGGCGGATTATATCACTTTTATTCATAAAGGGAAGGCCCTGTTCTGCAAAGAAAAGGATGAATTGCGCTACCAGTATGGTATTATCCGATGTAAAACAGATCAGTTCGATGCTATCGATCGATCTGAGATCCTTGCTTACCGGAAACGTGACTATCAATGGGATGTGCTGGTGGCAGACAAGGAAAAGGCCCGCCGTAAATACAAAACGGCAGTGGTGGATGATGCCACTATTGACGATATCCTTCTTCTCTATGTAAAGGGAGACCAGATATAATGAAAAGTTTGATTTTAAAAGATTTATATAACATCGGACACAATGCCAAATCCATGATTTTTATACTGCTGGTTTTAGCTTTCGCTCTTATTCCTTCATCCGGAGTAGAGGGTTATATTATCATGAGCGGCATTCTATGCAGCATGATGATTATCACGACATTCAGCTTTGATGATCAATCCAAATGGTTGAAATACGCGATGGTTATGCCGGTTACTAAAAAGGATATCGTAATCAGCAAATTTATTGTTCTTCTGATCTTCTCAGCCATTGGCGCTGTTACCGGACTGATAATTGGAGCAATAGGCGGCACCATAGTGCATAAGGGTATTTTCAGCAGCGTAAATAACATGCTTTCTCTGCTGTTTACCGGTGCTGTAAGCCTGGTGATTTCAGAAATTGCAGGAAGCATGTCAATTCCTCTTCTGTTTAAATTCGGCGCAGAAAAGGCCCGCATATTAATGCTCGTTTCCTGTTTGATTCCTGCTTCCATCTTCTTTGGCATCTATAAGCTATTCACCTTGCTGGGTGTTTCATTTACAGATCAAATTATATTTATCCTTCTGTGCTGCTCACCGTTTCTTGCACTGGTCTGGAACTTTTCGATGTATAAGATCAGCTATGCACTCTTTGCGAAGAAGGAACTTTTGTAATAGCCGGCGGGAGTGCCAATGGTTTGCCATTTAACAAAGCGTATGACAGATGATCCCCGGTATACACAAGTTTTAAGGAAAAGAAAGGAATATCCGTGAGTAACAGTTCAAAGAAAATACGGTCTCCTTCCCAAAGAGACAGCCCGCCTATTTCTTCCCTGGGGATCCATTTAAGTTCTCCTTCCGCACACTCGGTCAAGTTCCCTTCATATCCGTCAGCGGTGTATAAAAACATGTATTCATCCGGATACGTGTCTGATACAAAGGTTATAATAGCTCTAAGTAAGTAGGAAGTCAGGGATAATCCGGTCTCTTCCTTTACCTCTCGTAAAAGACATTCCTCCGGACTCTCCCCTTCCTCCAAATGGCCTCCTACTCCCAGCCACTTGTCCTGGTTCATATCGTCCTTCTTTTTAATCCGGTGCAGCATTAAATAGCTTTCTTCCTGCTGGATATAACAAAGTGTTGTTAAATTTTTATGCCTCATTTTTTCTCCTCCATAGTTAAGCTTTTTCCTAAAGCTATTCTTCTTTTCCATGCCCTTTTAGACGCTGGGTCCCAGTTCTCCATATTCTTCTGTGAGATACTCCAGGAATTGCCTGCTGGCAACAGGGAGTATCTTCTTATCCTTAAAAACAACACCAATGGTTCTGGCTAATGGCGGTTCCGTCACTCTAACCAAATTTTTATAATCCGCACGGTTTAATATAAGTTCTGATAAAATCCCAACTCCCAGTCCTTTTTCGATCATGGCCATGATCGTATAATCATCATGGACGATATACTGGATATTGGGCTTGATCCCATGCTCACGAAAACTTTCCATAGGTTCACTAAGGCTTCCTTCTTCCAGGAGAATGAACGGTTCTGATGCCAGTTCCTCCAATAAGATCTTCTTATGTTCTGCCAGGGGATGGGAAAGGGGAAGAACGGCCAGCATGGGATCTTTCTTTAACGGAATGGTCTTAAGCTCCGGATCTCCCACTGCCTGGGGATTGATGAGGCCAAAATCCACGCTTCCATCCTTAACCAACTGCTCAATGGCCGTATAATCCCCCTGGTAGAGTTCAAAGCTGACCAACGGGTATTTCTCCTTAAACGTCTTAATTAATCCCGGCAGCCAATGACAGGATACACTGGCAAAGGTGCCGATCCGGATGGTGGCATTCTGAATCCCTTCCATTTCTTTTCGCTTCTCTGTCAGTTCCCTGTAAGCATGGTATATATTTTTTATGTAAGGTAATAGTTCTGCTCCATCGGGTGTCAATACCACGCCTTTTTTAGAACGGATAAACAGTACCGTACCCAGTTCCTCCTCTAATGACTGCACCATCTGACTGACGGCAGACTGAGTATATCCAAGTTCTTCGGAGGCCCTGGTAAATCCTCCTGTTTCCACAATTTTCATAACTGCCAGGTACCGCTTCACATCCACCAGCTCCTTATCATCAGTTTTTCTAATGTTTTCATTATAAACATTTGTTTTACTGATGTAAAGGTTCATGATATATTTTTATAGCATAAGAAGGACGGTCACACACTATGAGGAGGAATATTATGAATACCAGAAGAGAACAGCTAAAATCCGGAATAAAGGATGGAATCCCCATCTGCCTTGGTTACTTTGCCGTTTCCTTTACGTTTGGAATTATGGCCATAAATTATGGGCTATCGCCTTGGCAGTCCATTGCAATCTCCCTTACCAGCCTGACATCAGCAGGACAATTTGCCGGTCTGGGCATCATCACGGCAGGTGCTCCCTTTGCTGAAATGGCCATTGCCCAGTTGGTCATTAATCTGCGCTATAGTCTCATGTCCTGCTCCCTATCCCAAAAGCTTGATAAAACAACCCCATTTTATCACCGTCTGCTGATTGGCTACGGGATAACGGATGAAATCTTCGGCGTTTCCGTGTGCAGGCCGGGTCCGTTAAACCCCTGGTATTGCTACGGCCTGTTTCTACTGGCCGTTCCTGGCTGGACCCTGGGAACCGCAGCAGGAGCGTTCTTGGGCCAGCTTCTTCCTGAAAGGGCTTTAAGCGCTTTGGGGGTAGCCCTATATGGAATGTTTCTGGCAATTATCATCCCCCCTGCAAAGAAAGATCGGATTCTGGCGGGAGTAACCGTCGTTTCCATGGTCTTTAGTCTTTTGTTTTTCTTAATTCCGGCACTTCACAGGGTTTCTTCCGGACTCAGACTGATCATTCTGACAGTTTTGATCGCGGGAGCTGCTGCTGTTTTATTCCCGGTACCGGACACTATGGAGGTTTCCCATGAATAACCGAATCTATCTTTACATATTGGTCATGGCCGCTGTTACCTATTTTATCCGCGTCCTTCCCCTGACCCTGATCCGGCAGGAAATAAGGACAACCTTCATCCGGTCTTTCCTTTACTATGTCCCCTATGTGACATTGTCGGTAATGACCTTTCCTGCCATTCTTACGGCCACCAAAAGCATATGGTCCGGTATCGCTGCTCTTTTGGCAGCTGCCATTCTGGCTTATAAGGAAAAAAGCCTGTTCCAGGTTTCCTTAGCCGCCTGCATAGTTGTTTATGTAATGGAATTCTTCCTGTGAGTAGTTTTCCATACAAATTCCATTGTAACTCCTCCATTCTTTAATTAAAGGTATAAAACAATGGCTCATTCATATATATAACCGGAGGGATAATATGAGTTATTGTTGCGATGTACTATTTATTTCTGCATTGGCCTGTCAAATAGCAGATTGTTTAAATGATGATGAATTAACACTTTTGGCTGCAGACACGCTATTGTTAAGTGATACATTAAATGCAATCGCTGTCCGCCGGTCAATCTGTAATTCATCTGCAGACGATAAAAGTTCATCTAATACTACCTCTTCCGATCAGGCTAACAATACAGATGAAAAAACTTAACTCATCCTTCCATCAGCTTCATTTTTCCTATCCTTATATAATCCTGCGTTCGGTATACAAAAAGAACGTCCTTTTAAGGGCGTTCTCTAACGATTTATTGTATGATTAAGTCTATCGAATATTCGCAGCTTGCGACCTTACTTGATGAGGTCAATAGGAATTTATCGAATTGGCTTGCCTATATTTTTGTCTATTCGCCATTGGGGGGCCGTATCATGAATGCCCCAATATGCTTTAATATCTAATAGCATAAACATACTCCTTCTTCTGCTTAACTTTGGTCTAAGACTTTTTCAAAAAGCAAACTATCAGCCCAACCATCACTTTTCAAAATATACTGGTTATACTTTCCGACAACGTGAAAACCATTTTTAATTAAAACAATTTGAGAGCCTATATTTTGAGGAGAGGTTCCAGCTTCAATTCTATGTAGCTTATGCACCAAGTACGCTTGCTTCATAACTAGCTTTACAGCTGCAGTTGCAAATCCTTTCCCTTGATGTTTTTCACCGATCCGGTACCCCAATTCTGCTTTATTCAAAGGTTCTTTTATAACATCAGTGAGGTTAACTCTGCCAATAACCTCACCCTGCGTATTCATTACCAGATACATATAGTGAGTATCTTTTTCTTGTTCACCTACTAAACTTTCTATTATTTCTTGAAACGAATCTCGATTATAATACGAGTCACTTCGAGACAAACCAATCGTATTAAAATAGGAACGGTTTTCTATTTCAAATTTAAAAAGACTGTCTGCATCATCCAAAGACAATCGCTTAATAGAAATCTTATCCACGGTATTTTTCCTCCAATTATATAATTACTATCAGCCAACTTATTTATTATCAATATTAAGTTTTATTGTACAATATAAACACGTATAATTCTATTTATTTCATTATATCAGAGTTTAGTATAGAAATATAGCAATGCGTTATTATTGCATTATTACTGCGTTATTATTGCCTTATTACTCAAATGCCACAAACTATAATGTGCTTTGTATGTAGCCTGAAGAACGCCTTGTTAAGGGCGTCCTTACTTAACTAAATCTCACATTCCGTTTCAAATCAGACTTCATTTTACTATTCCTCATAAGAGATAATAGGAATCCCTTCTTCTATATGTTCAAAAATCGTTTTTGCTAAATATAATGGAGCATTTACACATCCATGGGTACCATTTCTTTTGTATATCTCACCACCAAAGGAACGCCTCCAGCTCGCATCATGAACTCCTATATTTCCGTAAAAAGGCATCCAGTACTTCACATCCGCCGCATAACCCGGTCCTGTTAAGACAGTATCTCTTTGCTTATAGTTAAGCATATAGGCTCCAACCACAGTTGAATATCCTCTGTTAGGATTCCCTGTTACCACTGGGCCATGGATAATTAACTTCCCATCTTTATAAAACCATATATGCTGCCTGGTTATGTTGATTTCTACGTAGGTATTGCCTATCTCATTCTCATCTCGGGACAAAGCTTTTTGTGTATAAACAGGTTCCTTGGTAAGAATCAGCCCATGGCTTATATTTTTCAGCAGTTCCTTAGTTTCTGCGTCCTGATTAATTTTCCAGCCATAAAGTCCACCTTTTACTTCTACTACCTTCCCAACCGATGACCGGAAATTTCTTGTAATTCCGACAGTGTCATATTTTTTGCTCAATTCTTTCACATACTTCGCAACAGAGGTCTTGTTTATTTCCACATCCAAATTATCATCTACAATTAGCCATTTATGTATCATGTTCCCATCTAGTATTTCCTTTTTGGTACCAAATGTAAAGGTAATACTGGTTGATACGTACTTATTTAAAATATCTCTGGTTTTATGAGTTTTGTCTGAAGTTAAGGTATATTGGGGATTTTCATAACAAAGTTTTTCATTTAAATCTAATTTAGTCTCTCCCACCAAAATACCCAACTGAATCGCTTTCACTAAATTATCTTTCCTTATTTTATTACCATACACTTCTTCCACCAGTTCATAGGAACCGTCAGTATATTTAAAACCCACATTTTGCGGTTCTATCAGGTTGTTATTTAAACAATTTAATTCACTTATTTTATTTTCAAGAGCTTTTTTATTATAAGTAAATAAATCCTTCGAATATAGTTTTTGATCTCTAAATAATGAAACGATCCATTTTAGAGAGTTCTGCTTATGGAGAAGATTTGTAATATTATCTTCTCCTCTATATTCCAATCCAACCTCCTGCCCGGTTATGTTTTCGATTTCCCCATTTCTTTCTATAAGTTGCAGCTTATAGTCCTTTACGTAGTTCCTCATTATCCGATCCACATCATCATTCGCTTTTAACGAAACATTTACTCCATTTATTACTGTGGAAATATAAAAATGATTTGTAAAATATAATGATACGAGTAAATATATCAGTATAACTGAAGCAATAACAATGATTGTATTTCCTATGATTCCTCTTTTGGATAGTGCTTTCATCTTCTCATTCCACATATTATACCTCTCATCAAAAATACACATGCACTATACTTCAGCATAATATTCACTTTATAATATGTATGCATTTCCAATTTTATAGCTTAAATATTCGTATGTGAATATCATATACCTCTTGACGGTTATTGGTAACGTAAAAGGGTGCTGCAGAACAATCCATTTGCTCTGCAGCACCCCTGTAAAATATGATATTTTAGTCATGGCTTGTACATTCCGGAAAGAACTGAAACGCTCCAACAAGTGTCGTCCTACAAGCCCCACAACTATCCGGTTATTCTTTTCGATTCATCGGATAGACTTTACCGATGGGGACTGTAAACATAAATCCTCCCCCAATACCTGATATGCCGTCAACTGCTTCCTGAACGACTGCTACCGCTTTATCTACTAAACTTTCGTTTTCAAGAACAGTAAAAATTGTTTTACTATAAGGATGCGAATCACTTAGAAGCATATGTAAGGCGCTGAATAGTGGGGCGCTTCTATTCTCATTATTCACAATGGCGCTTCCCATTCCCTGGCTGTCCAATATGGTCGCACCACTAATTCCTTCCCTTACAAATCCGGATAAAATATCATCCAGACTGTCAACTGTGTTTAAAACAATAAACAAAACATACATAATTCCACCCCCGATTTTAATATTTTATATTTATTTTAATCATATGACTGAGAAACATGAACAACATTGTTTTTCTTCTGATTATGTTTTTCTTCTTTCTTCTCCAATTGATCAATTTCACCAGCTTTTTGTATCGCCAGCTTAGCGAATACAGGACCTGTTACTTCATAAATCAATACGCTAAACATGATAATGGTACCAATCGCAACGGCATATTCCGGTAATTGCTGACGCACCAGTACAAGAAGGCCAATGGATATACCACCTTGAGGGAGTAATCCCAAACCGAGGTATTTCGTAATATTAGGATCGGCTTTCACAGTTTTCGCACCGACCCATGCACCCAGCATTTTTCCACCGGCCCTTGCAATTACATAAGCGACCCCCACAATTCCTACGCTGACTAAAATACTTAAATCCAGGCTGGCACCTGCTAATGTGAAAAATAAAATATAGACTGGTGATGCAAAATCATTGATCGAGTCAAAAACTCTCTTCGACTTTTTTAATGTATTTACCACAGTAGTTCCCATCATAATACACGTTAATAAAGGTGATAATCCTAAACTAATGGATATTCCTGTTGCGATTCCAATTGCCATGAGCGATGCTGCCTGAAGCTCGTCACGACCGCTTGATTTCTTCGCAAAAATAGTAAGAATAAACCCTAGAACCAGACCAAGTAAAATAGAGCCTCCTATCTCAATAATCAGACCATTAAACATTTGTATTACGGAAAAATCCTGTTGACCTGTCGATAGTGTTGCTAAAGACATGGCAATTCCAAAAGCTATTATTCCAAACACATCATCTAATGCAACTACAGGTAATATTGTTTTTGTTAATGGGCCATGAGCGTTATACTGCCTTATTACTAATAAAGTTGCGGCCGGCGCCGTTGCAGCTGACATCGATGCAATTACAATGCTAAAGGCAAAAGGCTGATTTAGTAAATAGTACATGACAGTAAAAACAATAACAACGGCTCCAACAACCTCTGCCATAGTAATGATTACAATGGATTTCCCTAATTTCAGCATATCTTTAATGACAAATTCATTACCTATACTAAAGGCAATCACTGCCAAGGCCAATTCATTAATTACAGAAAATGATTCCATATCACTTGAACTAATAAATTTTAAAAAAGAGGGTCCTAAAAACAATCCTGCTACCAGATAACCGGATACATTGGGAAGCTTAAAGACTCTGGCTGCTTTCCCGCCTATAATTCCAACAAATATTACAATACTGATTTTCAATAGAAAATTCAATTTTGTTCCTCCACATCATAATATTAAACCTTATGACATACGTTTAACGCCTTTTGCATATATCAATACCCTATTACCGTGAGACCTCCTTGTTGGTATATTTTTGCACATCAAAAAAGCGGATAAACTAACTCATATTGAGCTTCGTCATTCGCTTGGTATACTCCTATGGGATTAGCTGACGGATTAGGGCTCCCAAGTTGCCCCTCTTAAAACTAAGATTCACCCCTGAGATTGGTTCCCCCACTATCAGAAAGATATTCGGAGTTGTTTCATTAACCTTAACATGGATAAATGAAATAGTCAAATTTGACTAACCTCTAGCTGAAAGCGGAGTGCGAATATCCGATTGACTGGCAGCTCTCGGACTGGGTGGAATAGTCAAAACGATCATTTTAACTAGTATCTGCAGAATGTTATATGTGGAACTGAATATTTGATTGCCTTTTTATCAACATCAATCTATACTAACTATACTAAATATAATACAGCCGTGCCGCAAGCAAGCCGTGATCAAAGTCGAAACCATAGGGATGATTTTAATAATAGAACAAATCAGGGAGCCATATGAAAAACACAGTCAAATCTTTAGTTGTTTTTGCAACATATACAATAGTATTTATTCTTGTGAATGGTATGATGCCATTCTCACAGGAGTTTAAGGAAGCTAGCGCACGGATGGCGGCGGGGCCTCTGTATTTACTGTATGTAGCTATTAGCTGCCTGTGGTTTAGCTCTTCTATCTGCTATACCGTTTCCCATACTAAGTGGAAAGGCGTCAAACTGGCCCTCGGCGTAATCACCGTAATTAGCCTGGTTCATCCTGTTTTGACTCAGGTTGAGACATTGTTCTTTGGGAGAGCGTTTACCGTTAACTCCAAAAGGGATATTCTGCTGATTATGCTGGCAGGCATTTTGCCGCTATTAGCTTCCGTCCCAATGGCCGTTAAAATGTGGAGCAAAGAAAAATCAAGGGAATCTGTTTATATTTCCACTATTAAGTACGGCTATCGTACTCATTATTCCAAACTTTCTTTTCCCTGATACGGTAAGATGGGCGCATTTTATCGAAATGTTTTTATCTATGCTGCTTTTCGGAGTGATGACAGGTTTAATAATGTCCCACGCATCACAAAGGGAATGATCATTTACGTCATATTAATTGTATGGATTCATGATATTCTTATACAAGGAGAACACAATATGGATAATCTTAATGATAATCTTGCTTTTATGAAAAGTGGATTTGATCTTCCTGAACGTGAATTTATATCCGATCAAGAGCGTGGTATGCCGCCACCATGTGCTGCGAAAACAATCGATGATAAATTAAAAATCATTGAACTTCCGACAGTAGATAAAAAACTGTTAAGTACAATGATTTATAAACTTGCTTTAATAATCGGAAGTAGTTGATCTACCGTCGATGCAATACGTCAATTTGTGATTGATTTCGGTTGAAAATATGCAAGGAAACATTAATACTGATAGCTAGTAGTTTTCTATACATATTCAATTTTATTTGCTTTACATTATGCTCATAATCTCTGCTATAAATTATAACTGTTTCTTTAATGTATATAGTCTGATATCGTCGGGAAAACCGTTGACTTCTCCACAAATAACATATCCTTGCTTTTGATAAAAAAGTGGAGCTTGAAAAGAATATGTTGTCAGATGAGCAATCAAGCATCCAGCGTCTTTTGCCTGATGTTCAATTACTTCCAATAAACGCGATGCGATTTTTTGTCCCCTATAAGCCTCCTGCACCCAAAGAACCTCTATTTCTAAGGAGGAAAGATATGTAGATCCCGATACACCCCCAATAATAACTCCCTTTTCATTGCGGGCAATATTTGTAAACTCCTTATTTGGTACTTTTAATTTACCGTTCGTTTTTTTCATATTGTGCTCAAGCAATCCATTTATACGAACTAAATTTAAAAACTCTTGCTCATCACAATCATTATAAATAGTTATAAACATATTTGTCACCTCCATAAACCCAATATAAATAATTCTTATAAGTAGAATATCATCAAGTTTGCTAACTATCAATATTAAGTTTTAGTGTACCACAATCAGTCAAATACTAAATAGATTAGCCCATGATATAGGCGTGAGTTTTGGACAAAATCACCATATACATTTCATCACAATTGTGCTATAATATAAATATCTAACGTGTGGTTTGCTTTACAGGGACGGAAGTCCAGTTTTAGTGAACCGCTTTTTTTATTTTATTAGAAAGAGGTGAGATATTATGAACATAGGTGATGTCATCATATACGGAAATCATGGTATTTGTAAGGTTACCGGATTACAGGATATGTGCATGGATGAAAAAATCCGTCCATACTATGTACTCAAGCCTGTCTACCATACTGCCTCAACAGTATACGTCTCAGCTATAAGCAACCGAAGAAAAACTGAAATTCGCCATATTCTCTCTGCCGATGAAATTTTCACTCTAGTTAAGAAAATGTCGGATAAAGATTACATTTGGATTAAGGATAATCGTAAGCGTAAAGAATTATACGGCCAGATTCTTGCAGATGGTAATCGCTCCGAACTTATAAAAATGATAAAAACTTTGCGCTGTCACAAACAAGAGCTAAAAAACACAAATAAAGACAGGAAATTACAGAATTCTGACGAAAGCTTTCTTAAAGATGCTGAAAAAACGCTTTGTGAGGAGTTTGCTTATGTATTGAGTATCAAGCGTGAAGAGGTCATTCCGTTTATCTATGAGCAGAGATTATAATCCATTTTACATTTATCAAATGCATTTCATTATCATTCCTTATTAGCATGTCAAGACCACTTCAACTCGCATATAAATCTACCACTATTTTCATTATTATTTTTCCCCACAGATAAGATTTTTTTAACGCAAAACGAACCTAAGTTTATAGTAAAATTATTAATCACTGGATTACCTTCTAAACCTATGTTTAACCGTAAATTAAATTTATCTAATTTATTTTCAGTCGCATCATCACCTCTCAAATTTATTTGTTATTCCTCGTCATCGATGGTATCAAAATCCGTAATCAGGCAGCAAAGCTCATGATTTTTATCATATCCCCAATAAGAAGCATAACAGCCATCCCCATAGCCGCTTGAAAAAGCGGTCAGATTATTGTCTGTTCCGGGAAGTTTGTAATTTGCTGTGGAATAGGTGTATACATAACTGTCGTCCAACGCTTTTTCCAGTTCCGGAAGCATGCCGTCATCAAAAGTCCCAACGAGCGTCACAAACTCTCCGCAAGTCAACTCGTCCATAAAGCCACCTGTTCCGCTGTCTACTCCATAACCGTAATATTCATCTTCACCCAATTTTTCGGCATCTTGCCCTTTTATGAGTGCAAGTTCAAAACGAACAGGGGAATTTTCTGTAAAGCGTATTTCCGCAAATGCAACACGGCGGTCATCTTCGATATGCTGCACATAGAGAATGACTGGGTATTGGCCGGGCTTGACTGCTTTTTCAAATGACTCTGTTTCATAAATAAACAACGGGTCATTTGCTACAATTTTTCCCGTGGGGAGATTGAGCAAACCAAGGGACTGCTCCTCCATTTTTTCATGAAATTTACTGTTTATAAAAAACTTTTCGCTTTCTCCTGCCCGCAACAGTTTCAGCTTGTTTATTTGTTTGTCCATTCCCATATTCTTATCTCCTCGTATGGTATAAATGATTTTCATGAGTAGAATACCATCATGCTTACGAACTTTCAATAGTCAATCGAATATTCGCAATCCGCTTCGTTACCAAGTTCAATATCTCTCGCCTGCTTATGAGCGTCTCTCATGTAATCATTAAGTGCGTCAACAGCTTTGTTGACGGTATCATCTTTTTTACGGCTTACATATTGGATAGGTTCGCCGTAAGTCTGCCCTGCTTTAAAACGGACAATCTCTAAAGCATTCTGTGAAAACAGTTAAAAAAATGGGCCGAAAATTGCATTTTTCGGCCTCAAAATTCCCCCTGTCTATGTTCCAAAACCACAATATATTGTGGTTCAATTTCCCTTATTTCTCCTTCCGGCTACAATTCGACATCATTATTATACACTCCACATGCGGTGACACGAAAGTTTTATACTACATGGCGAAAATACGGGGTTTTACAACTAAATTTTAGAAACGGTCTCGGTCGAACAATTGTCTTAAAAACAAAAGTCTGATAATATCTCTTAAATTAAAATCACGAAAACGACGGCGGCGGCGGTCTCTATCTCTGTCTCTGTCTCTATCTCTGTCTCTATCTCTGTCTCTGTCTCTGTCTCTATCTCTGTCTCTGTCTCTGTCTCTATCTCTGTCTCTGTCTTCTCTGTCTCTGTCTCTGTCTCTATCTCTGTCTCTGTCTCTGCCATCCCTACCTCCGAAACCATCAAAAGGTATCTGCTGAGATGAACTCTCTCCCATCTCCTGTCCATAATAATCCTCGTACTCGAAATTACTAACATAATTATCAATCATATTGTCCCAATCCCTGAGAGACTCTTCTCCGGTCATATTGTTCGCCACAATAGTGGATCTAACAGTTTCATTTAACATTGCATATAATTCTGGAAATTCAGAGGCGAATGCATATAATTCCATATAATAATTACTCCTTATTCATTTTTAACTATATTACTTTTAATATATAATATTGAGTAAATCAATAATAGTTCACGTATTTTATTAAATTATTTATCACATAGGGGGCAGCAAAAAACGAACCTCAAACAGATAGTGGGGTTTATAATTATGATATTGTCAGAATTGTCGATCAGAAATTTAAGACAGAATGTCATATTTTAAACAGGTTAAAAAAGAAACTCTGAAATAAGTTGATACTTATTAAAATCCATTACTACTTATTGAAATCTGTAAACGGTTGTCAAACGTAGTCATTGACAACACAAGGCGGGTCCGCAACACTGGATGCGGTAATCCGGCTACAGAAGTGAGCGCGGAGAGAACCCCGGCAAGGGCTATCAAAACACTTTTTCGAACATATGTTTGATTTTTATTTCTGAATATGTTATACTGATTATGAAAAGACACAAAGGAGTAATTGCAATGGAAAAACAATTAAAAAATGATGAATGTTTCGTTTTTATTGAAACCGGATTAAATGCTTTAGAAAAAATAGGCTGGTATGGCGAAACCAAATTTATATGTCCTGTATGTGGGTATAATAATGCCAACGCTAAAAGGATTAAAACACCTAATAAAGTTCGTAATAAATCTACTTGGCTATATTGTGAAGAGTGCGGAATGCTCGTCCATGGATAAAATATTAGAGGTAAAGACATTAGTATCTCTACCTCTTTTATATAAAGTGAACATTTATATTATTTAATTCTTATATTCCACTATCTTTGCATAAGTCAGCAGTAATCACTTATAAAACACTAATATTATTCATAATACATCGTTAACAGCAGCTTTAATATCATTAATAACAGCATGAGTTATGGCGGAGATTTGGGAAAAACCTATCATTCCTGTTTTTAATTACTTGTACCATGTACCATCTTCATCGATAAAGAATCCGTTGATAATTGTGTTGACTGCCATGGCCCCATCACTATTGAAATAATACCAGTTTTCTTTTATCTGTCTCCAGCCTGATTGCATGGCTCCGGCAGAATCTGTATAATACCACTTATTATTATAGAAGACCCAGCCAGTTACCATGGCTCCTTCTACACCAGTGGCTGACGAAGGATTTAGGTAGTACCACCTATTATTGGACATAACCCAGCCAGTTGCCATCGAACCATTGGCATTGAAATAATACCATATTCCATTTATCTGTCTCCAGCCAGTATGCATGGCACCCTCCAATCCTTTATCTAACGAAGGGTTCAAATAATACCAGTTATTACCGGAAACAATCCAGCCAGACACCATGGCTCCTTCTACACCAGTGGCCACCGAAGAATTTAGGTAGTACCATCTATTATTGGACATAACCCAGCCAGATGCCATGGAACCATTGGCATTGAAATAATACCAGTTTCCATTTATCTGTCTCCAGCAAGTATGCATAGCACCTTCCACTCCTATATTTAGCGAAGGGTTTAAATAATACCAGTTATTACCAGAAACGATCCAACCAGTCACCATGGCTCCATTACTATTAAAATAATACCAGTGATCGTTGCTTTGCTTCCATCCAATAACCATCATCCCACTGCTGTTAAACATATACCATTTGTTATTTATATTTAGCCAGGATTTTTGATAGGTACCATCAGGGTACTTATAATACCAGGTATTTCCATCCCTAATCCAACCAACTTCCCAATTTGAATTCCAGGGTCCATTCTGTCCACTTCCATCAGACACGTTTTCTTCCGTAAGATATGCTTCATCAGATTCTGTCCATTCACTTTTCTTTCCATATTTCTTTTCCGTTTCCGTACCTGGAGTAGTTCTGACTTTAAAAATGTAACTGCCTGCTTTTGTCATGTAAGGATAAAAATCATAAGAAGTTTTTTTCAAACACTCAACCTTTTTTATGATTGTATTTCCGCGGTATAAATAGACATCATATGCTCCGGAACTGTATTCCCCTTCGCTCCATTCGGCATCTCCGATTCCTGAATCCCCCCAGTAAGCACTTTCTGGTGAATTATAGGTTCCTTTTAAAGGATTGAACGTAAATGTCACATATAAGGTATCTGCCCTGGAACGGCTGGAGGTTACATAATCTCCTCCCTTTATTGACACATTACCGGAATTATATCCTCCTTTAAAAGCATATTCATTAGAATTTATAGCCCGTAAAGTTACTTTCATCTTCGGCTTTGAACCAATCATCATTTCCTTATTGTCAGAGGTTATCCAATTTAAATCCGTAACTTCATACCTGTTATTATTGCTACAGACATAATTTCCTGATTTCTCCGTTGTTTTAAAGGAAACTTCTGAAGATAACGTCTTTCCTTCTTCCAAATCTTCCATTCCTACATAAATAGTCACCGATGATATAGTTTTCGATGAAGCTGCCAGGGATTCAAGTGGGGTGCTAATCCAGAGTACTGTTATTACAGAAGCCCAGGCCACCAACCTCTTAAAGTACTTCATAAAAACTCACCTACTTTTTCTTATTATATAAAATATATTATTACATCTAAACCATGGGCGAACTTCTTGGCCTCAGTTGCGGTAAATATCAAAAGCGGTCTCCCACTTAACGGACACCTAATTTTGCGCCACGCCTGATGGTGCCATCACTGTTCCATTCGGTGTAGACGTATGGGCCACCGTCAGTGGTTCCATTTTCAGTAAAGTTATGTGTGACACCATTGTAGGTGTAGGGACCGGTTATCATTTTCAAGGTATTGGTGTCAAAGTAGTAGACATTGTCATTAATTTTCATTATCCCGCCCTGAAGCTCACCGGTGTCAGCTGTGTAATACCATGTGTTATCCCTTTGAATCCATCCGGTACGCATAAGCTGGTCATTACCAAAGAAGAACCAATGATTTTTGTAATTGACCCAGTTGTTAGTACAATAATCACCAGATCCCCACTGGTACTTTACCCCCTGCGGGGTGTTCACAAATCCTGCAGCAAATGATGACATAGCACTTCCTATGGCTAATGCTATAGATAAAGTTGTAACCGCTAAATACTTTTTTTTCATAGATCTTGACCTCCTTATAATTGCATAGGTTATTATAAATTTAGTTAAAGTATATAATCTGAAGCAATTTTAAGTCAATGAAGTTTATGTATTTGTAAAAACAAGTAAACTATTTGTAAATATTTGACAGTAAAAATTTCAAATCTTAAGAAGACTGTAATTATAGTAAAATAACTAATTATTATACCAGCAGAGATCACCAATATCATTAAAAGCAAATGATAGGATTATGAATAAATCCCTATTCCTCGTATAGATATATTGAAAACTCATTCAGGAACTATATTGAAGAAAGAATCCGAAAACACCTCCTGCAATTAGAAAATGAATTGCAGAAGGTGTTTTCGATTGTACTATTTATTGCCTATCTTGCTCATTTCTTTCGTCGGTATTCATATCTTCGCCGTCATCGATAACAGCCTCGCTAGATTCGTTCCTTATCTCTTCAATGGATTTGTGAACATTCTCCAACTTCTGACTGGTGTTATCGTCGAGCTCCAGAGACCGGCCCTTTAGCTCTGTCACCTTTTTAGATTTGGCTTCTATATTGCCATTGCCTCTGGATATTTCAGCCTCCAGGACCCGGATGGTTCCATCCAGATGCTTTTTCTCCTGGTGGACTGTTTCCGCCTGCTCTTGGTTGGCAGAAAGGGCGGAGATGCCGCTTAGCTGGTCTGCCTGGGCTTCTTCCTTTGTCTTTGGCTTATCGTAGATTCTTCCATCAGAATCCTCATCCTCCGTTTCTTCTGCCTGCCTTGCCTGAAGTTGAGAAATCTGATTGTCGATTTCCTTCAGCCGCTTTTCGTATTCTTCCAGCTGTGCTTTTACATCAGTTCCGTTTTCTTGAGATGAGTCCATAAGGGACTTTTTCTGTTCCTGTAAGAATTCCTTCTGCTTCATCAGCAGCTCTAGCATACTCTGGTTTTTGCCAGCAGGAGAAATGACGGTGGCATCCCGGTTCTCATCGTCTTTCTTTTTTCCAAACAAGACCTCTGTCTGGTTAGCGGCGGAACGGTTGATGGCATTGATACTTTGGGAAGGCATCTGCCCGTTCAATTTTCCAATATACATAAGATATCCCCTTTTCTTGTTACTTTTCATTACTATTTTTGATATCGGCAAAAAAAGTGAATATATAAGGTTAGACCTGTAAAAGCAGCTTGCAATAGGTAAATCTTATTTTTCCTACACTGCACCCACATGTCCTCCCGCCCAAGGGCCATGGTTTCCTGATATGTTGAGCTACATATATGATTCATTCTTTTCCCCCTATATTGCACTACCATATCTGGAACTACCATATTGGATACATCAAAAATTTTGATTTTCATAATATGACACTTATAATAGATTTAAATATTAGGATTAAAATACTGTCCTCTTTTTTCTGTTTTATCTCCATATTGAATGGCTTGGACAGGACAGCGATGTATACACGCCATACATTTCGTGCAATTTTTTCCCCATGTGGGAATGTTATTTTTTAGTTGAATGTTTTTAGTCGGACATATCCGTTCACACAAGCCGCAGGAAATGCAATTATTTTTAACATGAAATTTCTTCGTTCCTAAGCAAAATTTATTGAAATACGGATTGAATATCTGCGTTCTAAACCAAGGAAAGCTTCCACTATAGCAGTCAAATATATCCTCTGTTCTTTTTGTTAAAAGATTGCTTATATCGTCGACCCTTTGTTTAGCCTGCTCCAGCTTTTTATTTTCCAACTCTTTTGAATCTAAATCATAATGAATAATATAATTATTGGGCATGAAAACAGAAAATCCACTGTTCAGTTTGATTTTTTGTTTTTGTAGGTGTGATGACAAAACGTTCATGGCTTGCCCTGCATGATCACCGCAAGTACAGACTGCAAAAGTATAGTAATCATTACTATTAGTGATTACAAAATCATTTATAAACTCCAAAACTATTTTAGGTGGTGCCCAGGCATAGATTGGAAATACAAATCCAAGCATCTCATCCTGCTTTAGAGTGAATGAGAACGATCCACGTTTTTCTTTCATAAGCTCTGCAATGGATAATATTCGCTCGTCTTGAAGTTCAGCCAGCTTTTTCGCCACCCATAAGCTATTCCCTGTACCTGAAAAATAAAATATCATACTACACTCTCCTTTTATTTTTTAAGATTTAGTGTTACTATATTTTAGAAGCTCTTTAATATCATTATATTTTCTAGATATATTTTTACAAGTACGCACATTTTTGTGCCCTGGAAGCATATTTTTGAGGTGGTTAAAATGAATATAAGTGAATGGTACGATGGCTCATGCGACATGGTTAATGCTTTTAATTTTATATGCGGAAAATGGAGGCTCCCCATCTTGTGGTATTTGTCTCAAGGAAATCTTCGATATAATGAGCTAAAGAGACAGCTTTGTGATATTACAAATATTATGCTCACCCGTTCTTTGCAGGATTTAGAAAGTCATGGAATGATTTGGAGAAAACAACACTCCGAGATCCCTCCACACGTAGAATATGGATTAACTGACCAAGGGAAAAAAATTATTCCTGTTTTAAAAGCTTTAGAGGATTGGGGAGAAATGCAAGTAAAATTTGAAAAAAATGTTGACTAAATTATTAGCAATAGAATATGGTATTAATAAATACGTCAGGAAAAAATTGGGGGGGACATTCCATAAAAGATTTAACAGATAGAGTAATACTTACATGGATATTGAATGGTTTAGAACGGAAATAGAGAAAATTTTATTGTGTAGTATAGTTTGTTGTATAGTATGCTACTACCAGTGAGATTTTTTAATACTCTAATTTCATAATTATTCATTAATAATTGGTTATTGTTGCATAATTCGGTTGCAGTCGCTTATAAAAAGCTACTACCATTCATTCACAGTTTTTTCACAAGACGTACAAAATTTATTTACAACTTCTACAAACTTTTTTCATATCTGTCTTATATAATAAAGATAGTAACAAGAGGAAC
This sequence comes from Lacrimispora sphenoides, assembly GCF_900105215.1. NCBI lineage: Bacteria > Bacillati > Bacillota > Clostridia > Lachnospirales > Lachnospiraceae > Lacrimispora > Lacrimispora sphenoides. Next base: position 1,851,597 of record NZ_FOIP01000002.1, read on the forward strand.
TCCAAACTTGTTAAAATTAAAACTTTTTTTCATAACTGGCCGGTGAAAGTCACATTTCACCGGCTCCTCCCTTTTATGGGGCAAATATTTCCCAGTTGCAAAGAAACTCTTTCTATTATAGAATAGGGAAGGTGCCCATGGCATATGCAAACTTGGAGGATATTATTACATGAAGAAAAATGCAATCGTAGGACAATCCGGCGGACCCACCGCTGTGATTAACGCAAGCCTTTATGGCATCATCAAAGAAGGAATGGCCCAGGCCGAAATCGGAAGGGTCTACGGAATGCTCAATGGCATAGAAGGCTTCATGTCCGGCAATTATATGGATTTAACAGGTGACCTGACTGAAGAAGAGCTGGAGCTTTTAAAATTAACACCAGCTGCTTATTTAGGTTCCTGCCGCTATAAACTTCCTGATGATCTGTCTTCTCCCTTTTATCCGGCTCTTTTTGAGAAATTCCGAGCTATGGATATCGGATATTTCTTCTATATTGGCGGTAATGATTCCATGGATACGGTAAGTAAGCTTTCCCGCTACGCCGCCCATCATGGAAGCTCTATCCGTTTCATTGGAATTCCCAAAACCATTGACAACGACTTGATTTTAACGGATCATACTCCCGGCTACGGCAGTGCTGCCAAATATGTGGCTGATACCGTCCGCGAAATCGTTCTGGACTCTTCTGTTTACCAGCAAAAGTCCGTCACCATCATAGAACTTATGGGCCGTCATGCAGGCTGGCTTACTGCTGCCAGTGCGTTGGCCAGAAAATTTGATGGCGATAATCCCTTGCTTATCTATCTTCCTGAAACGGATTTTGAATTTGAACGGTTCGCATCGGATGTAAAAGCGGCCCTTAACAATCACAATTCCGTTATTATCTGCATCTCAGAAGGGCTCTCTGATTCCCAGGGCAAATTTATCTGCGAATACGCAGATGAAGTCCGTTTGGACACCTTTGGTCATAAAATGCTGACCGGAAGCGGTAAAATGCTGGAGAATTTTGTACGTGAACGTTTTGGTGTAAAGGTCCGTTCCATTGAACTGAATGTTAACCAGCGCTGCAGCGGCATGCTTGCTTCTGCAACTGACATAGAAGAATCCGTGCAGGCGGGCTCAGAAGGAGTAAAGGCCGCGTTAAAAGGTATTACCGGAAGAATGGTTGCCTTTCACCGCACAGGAAATTCCCCTTATTCCATAGAATGCATCACCGTTGATGTCAACGAAGTATGCAATCAGGAAAAGCTGTTCCCCGTACAGTGGATCTGCGGCAATGGCACAGATATCTCCCCAGAATTTCTGGAATATGCCATACCGCTGATCCAGGGTGAGCCTCAAAGAAAGATGGAAAGCGGCAGACCCGTGTACCTGTACCGGAGATAATTATGGCATGCTTTTCCGGATTTTAAAATCCGCTCATTCATACGGCTCAAGAAAAGCGCCATGATCCTTTAAAAGATTCTGAAGCTGTGCTACGTCGATAGCGGCAACACCAATTCCCTGTTTTGCCGCTATCGCTGCCGCAGTACCGGCCCCTTCACTGATTGCCATCAGTATGGGCGTTACGCGGACCGCTGCACAGGCTTCATGAGTCGCACTAATGCATCGCCCGGCGACCAGAAGGTTATCCAGTTCATTTGTATACAAACAACGGTATGGAATGGAGTACCAGCTGCCTTTCTTTAAATAATGATGTTCCATTGTTCCTCCATCAGGGGAATGGATGTCGATGGGATATCCGCCCATGGCAATGGCATCTTCAAACATTTTGTTCTGTAATAAATCGGATGCAGTTAACCGATAAGCACCGTTTATCTTGCGGCTTTCCCGGACCCCGATATGCGGTCCTGTGGTTACGATAACAGCATTTTCAAATCCAGGAATGTAATTTCTCATAAAAGCAACTATGGCATGTGCCTGTTTTCTGCCTTCTATCTCCGCTTCTGTTAAATCAAATGAATCCAGAGCGCTTTTTTTAATGATCCGGGACATGTTAAGGATGTATTCTCCGTGATTGTTGGTTTCAAAGCAAAGCACCATATCTCTGTCAATCGGGAATTCCCCTTTTTCCTTTGCCTTACTGATAACAGAATACGCCCCCTGCATGCCGCTTCTGGGAATCAGCTGCAGACGTTCGAATGGAATGGTTTCAAGCATATCATCAGAGTTCTTCTTTATGTATTCCATCATCTTATCCCGATCCACATTGCATACCTTGACATTCATTGTCATGGGCTGAGCCAGATGATCCTCCTCCCTGCCGTAAACACTTCCGATTCCCGCATGGGTGGCCAGGTCTGCGTCTGCCGATGCATCAATGAAAACGGAGGCGGATACGTCAAAGAAGCCCTGTTTTGCATACAGACGTACCTTGCGGATCTTTCGGTCCTCCCATTCACAGCCTGTATAGACGGTATGATAGAGCAGATCAGCCCCGGCCTCCTTCACCATGGTCTCAAGAATCAGTTTCATACCTTCTGCATCAAACGGGGTTACGGAACTGGCATACCCCACAAAATCCTCCATATGGCCTGGAGAAAAGCCTTCTTTTACCATACGAGCCACAATTTCCTCAGCAATTCCCTGCACGACTTGCGTACTTCCTGCATGGAATGTCATCTGGGGACCCGTTCCGGCCATAGTAAGCATACCGCCCAGATATCCATTCTGCTCTACCAAGAGAGTCCTGGCTCCGGATCTGGCACTGGCGATTGCAGCTACGGTACCGGCAGGCCCTCCTCCAATAATGACCACATCATAGGTTAAGTTCTGTTTCATATCTCTCCTCCTTTATCAGCTGATCATAGCGGCAGGCAAAGGCATGAGCCCCGATTTCCGATAACGCCCGGATCCCGGTCCTTCCGATTTTCAGACTGCCAATCCTTAGCATTGGCACCAGATATTCTTTACTCGTAAATCCCAGTTCACTCCATTCAAGAAAATGATAATATTCATGGCTTAAAATCAGATTCATGGCTTCCGCCATCTCCATTTTGTTTTCTTTTGCCCAAAGTGAAATAGATTTCAAGTAAAGATGGATCCTCTTCTGTCCGGTCAGATAATCACTGAAATATCTCTGGTTTCCCACAACATAATCGGCATCAACTTTCTCGCAGGTTAAGCCGCTTTCTGTTACAATTCTAAAAAAGTCTTTTTCCCCATTGTAACGCTCAAAAATCATTTCTGCTGCTGCTTCTCCCTTTTGCCACGCACGGTCTGTAATCCTTTTTCTGTCCTCAGACCGGATTTTATGATAACAGCTGTCACGGCTTAATTCATCCTGTGCCAATTCCTTCCCTGGAAACGGCATGGAACCCGTATTCAAAATCCAATCACCACCTTATCTGCTTTTATCCTTCTGTCCGGCCGGTTGCAATGATCAGGATTTTTTCATCATTGCCAAAACCTGTCAGTTCTGCATTTCCCAGTGCACAAATTTGTGCTTTACTCTGGAGTCCGGATAAATCAATGACCCTTTTCCCTGATACCAGATAGATATTGGGCAGATTGGCACCGCCATCATTAAACACCGTCATCTCTTCCAAATACCATTCGATTTTTGTTTCCCAGTCCGCAATTTTCACCTCTGAAACCTGAGCATTGCTTTTCTGAAGGCGGATCACGCCTTCTTCATCAATCAGACGCAGGGGAGTTGTTTTCTTTTTCAACAATCCCAGAAATTTCTTTTCCAGTCTCTGGGACTGCACGGCATACATCACTCCGTTTTGTGCGGTTATGGATAATTCTCCCGGATTCCCATCCATATTTTCGGCGCAAATCTTAAGGAGCTCATCAACCGTCAGTTTTGTATTGCCCAGGACCTTACTTCTCATTTCCGTGGCACCTACAGCAATTGCCCTTAGAAGGTTTTTTTGCGTATCCACTTCTACATGAACCTCAATGGTCCCCGGCGCAGCGCCGCTCTGGATTGCTTTCTGTTCTACTTCCCTGCGAATGCTTAAGATATCTTCCTGGGAAGGACTTGACACCGTCCGCTCCACCATATCCCGTACCATGGCAAGAGCGACTCCTATGGTGGAAATCACCGATGCATTGCCTGCGATCCGGTATTTATGCTTCATTGTCTTTGCAAGATGGGGAACCACGCTGGCTGCTCCGCCTCCGCCTCCCACAAACACGGTCTGGTCCGGACGCATTTTATAGTCCTTAATAAGCTGTTCTGCAACCTTTGCATTTTTGGCTGCTGCGAATGCCATGGCCTTTTCTGCCGCTTCTTCCACGGTACAGCCCATTTGATCTGCCAACGGCTTCCAGGCTTTCCTTGCTGCTTCCACATTCCCATAGGAATAATCTTCCGGCCTTACGTAACCAGCTATATTAGCAGCTCCCGCCATGGTGAGGGTCACCCGTACTCCATTGTCACATTCAATAACCGCATATTCCGGATCAGAAGGTACGGGGCTGACCGTCATAAGCCTTGGATTTTTAATAAGGTCGGCATCAGTATAAACTTCATAATCCAGACCGGCAATATGAGCACTTCGCGGCCCCATGTTAACGGCCTTGCCATCCTTTATCTGTACCATGCTTCCCCCGCCAATGCCCACGGTTCTGACATCAAGACTGCTTAAATAGGTTTTATGTCCTCCCACTTCTGCATATTGGATCATAACCTTGCCATCCTTTACGCAGGATATATCCGTAGAAGTACCGCCGACTTCAAAAAATAGACCATCCGTCAGCTTTTCATACATCAGAGCGCCGGCAACACCGGCTGCCGGTCCCGAGAGTATTGTCATAATCGGCCGGTTTCTTACCTCGTCTACTGTCATAACGCCGCCATCACAGCGCATTACCATCAGAGGGTTTTTGATTCCAGCTTCTATGATGCTCGTTTCGGTCATGGTTGCAGCCTCAAGCATCTTAGGCATAATGCTGGCATTTACCACGGCCGTCCTGGTTCTTATTTTCAGGCCGTATAATTTTGATATTTCATTAGTAGCCGTACCCGGGATATTCATCTCCTTGCATTTTTCCAGAGCCAGATTCTCATGATACGGATCATCAACACTGAAAGCCTCTGCAGCCACAATGCTGGAAGTACCTCGTTCTCTTAAGGAGCGGATGGCGTCCACGATCCTGCTTCCCAGACTGTCCTTATCCGAAGTGTCCACGTATTCGTTCTGACTTTCCAAAAATTTACCGGCTGCCAGTTCTATATTGCTGATATTGGTATCCGACCTGCTTTTTGCCCCTTGCAAACCGCTTCCCAGCGTTACAATTCCAACCGGAGCCACATCTCCTTCCAGAAGTGCATTGGTAGCCTGAGTCGTACCGTGAGCGATAAAAACAACGTCATCCGGATTAATATGACAATCCTCCATAATGCGCTGCAGCGCCTGAACAATTCCTTCTGCCACCCCCTGCCTGGAATTGTGGGTAGTAGGAGTTTTCACCACTCCTATTAATTCAAAAGTTTCATTATCAATGGCAGCGGCATCCGTAAAGGTGCCGCCCACATCAATCCCGATGCGTACTTTCATAAATTCAATTCTCCTGTCGATTGCTTAAAAGTATATGAATGCCGAGATTATAACACCGATCACGGAAATCGTCCAAAGATAGGGCAATAGCTTTTTGGTAATCGTATTAACATCCACCTCGGCGAAATTGGCTGTCCAGACGTTTTGTGTATTGGTAGGATCCCCACAACCCTGAATCCTTTCTGCGGAAAGAAAAGCTCCCATAACAGCCTGCGGATTCAGTGTCCCAAGACCGATCACCAAAGCTGCAATTCCGGAACCGAGTCCAAACAGATTCATAGGACCTCTGTATAAGGATAATGGTGCCAGAATGGAGAAAAAGATTATGTATCCGACTTTTGAAGTTGGGATCACGGCAAGTAAAAATGGGTTCAGCACTTCCTTTACCATGGCGTGAGTCACTGCAAGATATAAGATTCCAATGCCCACCATTAAGATGATTGCAGGCGCTGCATCGGTAATTCCGTCATAACAGGTTTTTACAAGCAGATTCATTGCTTTAGAAAAGCTTTTGGATGTAAACAGCAGAATCCAGAATATGCCTGCCAAAAAAGAAGGAACAACGGGCACCTTTAAAAACGCTACCAGAATGATGGGAACAAGTGGTGTGATCATGGCAAGCCCACCGGCTGTTCCTCTTAATTGCTTTGCCTGGATCTGATCTGAAACAGGTGCGGAAAAAGCAAATTTTACTCCATTCTTTTTGAACTCCACAAAAATCAGGATTATAGTCGCGATCAGCGTTACAGCCAGCATATAGACTTCAAACCCTTTAATTTTCTCAATTTCCAATCCGAATATGCTGGAAAATGATGTCCAGTTTGCAATATTAAAACTGAGTCCCACCGCAAATGCCATCAAAAAGATGCTGGCAGCGCTGATGGCCGGTACACCCACGGAAATCAATATGGGCAGAACAATGGTTCCCACCATAATAACAGAACCCAATCCATTTAAAGTAGTGAACAAAAGTGCAACTGCCGTTACCATGATCAAGGTAACAATTAACGGCCTGTCACCTCCCAGCTCTGCACTTTTTTTGATGATATTTTCGGTCACTCCAGTCTTATTCATCAACTGTCCCAGCCATGCACCGAAGATAACTGCCATAATCGCAGATCCCATTCTGACAGTACCGGCCTCTAAAACAGTGGAAAGCCAGCCGATCTGAGCCCCTTCTCCATTAACTCCCACTGCCGGAACTCCTGCAATCACGCAGATGACAACAGCCAGAAAAGGCAGAGCCAGCAAAGTAGGCAGTTTTTTTGCCATCATAAATGCTGCAATAACAAGAAAAGCAATGATGATACATGTTCCCTGTAACATACGAAATCCTCCATTTTTCAACTAGATGGTGTTTATAATTTATCTACCGCATTCCGGAACTGTCCGGTTACTTCTTTTACCTGTTCTGCAGCCGGTTCCTTTCCCATTACGATGGCTCCGATCATGACAGCTTTGCAGCCGGCTTCATAAAGATGCTTTACTTCCTCCGGGCATATCTTCTTCTGGGTAGGGATCAAAGTCGGCTTCCCTGCTTTAGCAGATATATGGGAATACCGTAAAATATCTGCGTAATTGAGGGGTGCCCCGTAGCGTGCTCCCGGCTGAATGCTGCATTCCAGGATATCAATGCCGGACTGCCGGACTGCTTCCAGTGTATTCTGATCATATGTATCATCAATGGCAGCCATTTTTGTCAACACCCGGCTCTCCATCATATGACACGGCAGATGGTGGATGTAGGAGGAAAAGAACCGAAGCCCCATTTGTTCCACTTCCAACCTTTCTTCCCTTGTAATAAATGCATCTTCTCCTCCGGGCACAAGTCCGACCGGAACATCTTTGCATAGTGCAATCAAATCTTTCAGGAACTGCCGGTTCTCCTCATAAGTTCCGAATGTATGGCTGCTTGCACGATGCCATACATTTGCATGAACTTTAATTGCCTGGGCCCCTCCTTCCAATGCAGCCCTGGCTAGCTCCAGATTATTTTCCGGCAGGCTGACCACCAGGGTAAATTTGTTTTCATTTACCAATTCTTTAAAATCCATTGACTTCTCCTTTCTGAAATGCGGTCATCCGGCGGCCGTCCGGACGGTTACATTTCACAAATTACTTTTTTCAGTACTCTCTTACCTAAATCTGTTTCCATATGGTTAATCACAGGCTTTATTGCCTTGACTTCAACAGCGTGCTTTAATAAATGACTCTTCTTTAACTGTCCGCTTACACATTCTGCCAGATGGTCTCCCTCGTCCAGTCTGCCTGACAGATATACGTTTTCGATGGGAAACATCAAGCAGATCATCTGCAGTATATTAACAATTCCTTCAGAAAGTTTGTCTGCGGTCATTTTTTTACCGGCATGTTCAACGAAGGGGGTCATATCCGCTTTCTTTCCCTCCGTCATATCAAGAAACGTTCCATTGGAGGTTATGGAAACAAAGATTTTTTTCCCAATCTCAATGTGTGCACTGTTCGGGCTCTCTTCTTTTTTCATGATTTGCCGGAAGGAATAAACCTGAGAATATTCTTCCATGACAGGCACTTTAAACTGGGTCTTCACCGCCTCACAGAATGATATGCTGGCCGAAGATAATGAGGTGGAATACATAACATTAAAATCACTTGGACTCATATCTTCCTGGAACAAAAGCCCGATTCCTGCCAGTTTCCCATTGCAAAAATTCTCCGCATCCTCCCTTATGCAATGGGCGACCTTTTCAAGCAGTTCATTGCCGGTAATGTAATAATCGGATATCAGAACGCTATGTTTTTTTTCCAGCGCCAGATCTAGAAAATGTAAAACGGCTCTTCTCCAGCCAATTTCCAAAATTGCGATATACCCTTTGCTGTTATTGACCGATAATTCGATTCTTTTTCTGCCGCCTGTGGATGTGGTCACACCATTTTCCACGATCCAGCCTTTTTCTATTAATTCCGATGTCAGAGATGAAACCGTACTCGGCGAAAGCCCTATAATCTCGGATAATTCTATACGGGAAACCGTTTCCTTTTCTAAAATTACATTCATGATCAATCGCAAATTTTCCCGTTTCATGTCCTGTAAACCGCTTTTTTTCATATTTGTACAACGCCTTCCTTCTTTTTTCGGTCTCCGAAATAAGTTCTGTTTTAAAAATATATCATTTGTAACAAATTGTCAATGGAATCTTACCTATCTCTTTTATTTTGAGCAATGTGCACGATTTTATTTTTTCGAATTTGTCAAAATCCTACAATACTTTGTGGCCATCAGCCGAATTTCATCTATTTCAAAATGTTTTCTATATTTATATCTTTTTGTGCATTTTTTGACAACATGCTTCATATATTCTATATAAGGCCTATTTCTATTTTCATAGCACTTATGGGAGAAAGTGAAAATGAACGGAGAAACTTTTTTAGACCGCATTCCTTGCGGCATACTGAAGCTTAAAACTTATGAAGATCTTACCATTCTTTACTCCAATCAGGCGATTAAAGCATTATTTCAAGAGCCTGCTTCGCTTCAGGACATGGTATGTGAATCAGAATATCCGGAGCTGCTTGCGGAAATTCGCAGCCACCTGACAGGCGAAGCAGCCAGTTTTGAACTGGAATTCAAAGCAAAAATACAAAAAAGCTGTATCTGGTGTTCCTTACAATTGAATTATATCCCTGAGGAGGAACTATTGTACTGTGCAATCTTCGATATCACATGTATGAAAAAATTCCAGGAACACTTACGGATCCGTGAAGAACAATACCGGCTGGCAAGCCGGCATTCCGGCTGCCTTGTAAGCATCTATGACATCCCTTCCAGAACCCTTTCCCCCTCGCCAGAATTTTCCAGAACTTTCCCCTTTCCCTACACCAAGCCGCTCTCCCCTGAATTCCTTATCGAAAACGGCATTGTGCACAAGGAAAGCGTCACCGACTTTCTGGAATTTTATGATGACATGGAAAAGGGGATACCCGAGGGAAAGTGCATCACACGCTTAAAAATATGTTCCGGAGATTATCATTGGTTTTCTTCGCAATACTCACTGGTGTGTACTGAGGAGCAAAAACCTCTCAGGGGAATCATATCCTACCAGGATATTACGGATCAATATGAAAAAGAACTGGCTTATCAAAAGTGGATGGAATACATGCGCGAACAGAAAAAGGACTGTATCGGCTATTACGAATATAATTTAAAATTCGACTTATTTGAAGAAATCATTGGAGAAATGACTCAGACCATGCCGGATTATGTCTCAAATTCTTTTTCCAGCATTATGACCTACATAGCAGAGAATCACATTTTTGAAGAAGACCGGGAGATGTTTCTAAAATTCTTCAATAAAAACCAATTGCTCTACCACTACTATCGTGGGAACCGGTCCTTACGGCTGGAACACCGGCGTATACGCCCTGATTCCACCGTCTACTGGGGGCTTGGCATGGTGCAGATTGTTTCCGATCCTTATACCGATACGATTAAGGCATTTATTCTCATTAAGGATATTGATACATCCAAACGGGAAGCCCTGAATCTTCAGGAACTTTCCAAACAGGATTCCCTTACCGGTTTGCTAAACAGGGCAACTGCCATACATGCAATCCGCAATACATTAAAAAACAGCCAGGGGCATCACATCCTTATTATGCTGGATATTGACCGTTTCAAGCAACTGAATGATAATTACGGCCATCAGTTCGGGGATAAGGCCCTCCACCGCGCCGCTTCAAGACTTAAATCCGCTTTAAGGCGTGATGACATCTTTGGACGGCTGGGAGGCGATGAGTTCATCATATTATTAAAGGATGTGGCTTATAGCATGGATTTGTACGCTCGTCTCGAAAATTTATGCAGTCTCATTGGCAGCGCTCTGGAACCGGAAGCACATATTTCCGGAAGTCTGGGAACAGCCGCATACCCGGAAGATGGAACTATATTTGAGGAATTATATGAAAAGGCCGACATTGCTCTTTATCACGCAAAGAAACACGGCCGCAGCCAGTATGCGGTTTATGAACCTGGCATGAGCATGGCAAAATTATAAACGTTAAGGGTGCTGCAGATCACAATTATTGATCTAGCAGCACCCTGTTGGATTTAATGACTTTTTGATACCAGGCAAAAGAATCTTTCCTGAAATCATGCAAAAAAATGTCCTGTGGTGAACACCACAGGACATTAAGTATAGCTATGCAGAAGAAGGGACTTGAACCCTCAAGGTATTGCTACCACACGGACCTGAACCGTGCGCGTCTGCCAATTCCGCCACTTCTGCGTTTCAATTGTTCGAATTGGTAATTCAATTCGTACAATTATAATACTATACTTTCAGCAAATAATCAAGTACTTTTTTATTTTCTTTTTCACAAAGCATATTCCAATGAAAATGGCAGTTCTTAATATTCCCTGGTTTTGATAACTGTCTCCGCATCCGACTGATCATACACCTTTTCTTCTGTTATAATCCGAAGAGGCATTTCCTTTCCTGCAACCATATCCCGGATCGCCTTCATAAGCGGAGGACCTAAAAGCGGACTGCATTCCACCGCACAGTTCAGCTTGCCGTCTATCATTGCCTGAAACGCCTCTTTCGTCGCATCCACGGAAACAATCGTTATATCCTTCCCCGGTTTCAATCCATGTGCCTCCAATGCTTTAATCGCTCCAAGGGCCATATCGTCGTTGTGGGAATAGATAATATCCACATCCCAGGTGTGACTTTTTATGTATTCCTCGACAACCTGTTTTCCTCCTTCGAAAGTAAAATCACCATAATCCGTATATACAATCTGATACTGGGGATTCTCCTCTAATATTTCGAAAAAACCTTTCTTTCTCTCTTCCGTAGGCGTCGCCCCTTCACTTCCCTGAAGCTCTAAAATATGAACAATCCCATGCTCCGGTTTTACATGTTCCTTTAGCCAGCGCATGGCTCTTCGCCCTTCCTCTAAAAAATCAGCGCCAATATACGTGGTCGTCAAATCATCTCCCGCCTCAATTCTGCGGTCGGACATTACTACAGGAATATTGGCTTCCTTTGCCTCTTTCAGTACCGCATCCCATCCAGTCTCGACCACAGGAGAAACTACGATTACATCTACCTTCTCCTTAATAAACCTCCGGATCGCTTCAATCTGCTTGTTTTGAGACTGGTCTGCGCTGTCAAAAAGAAGTTCCATATTAAACTCCCTGGCTGCTTCCTGAATCGAGCGGGTATTGGCAAGCCTCCACTGGCTCTCCTGCCCCACCTGGGAATATCCTACGGTAATTCTCCTGCCATCGTCGATACTTTCTCTGTCAAGAGCAGCCAGATACTCACCGGCATTTTTAGGATAGATCGTATGACTTCTTAAAATAACCTGCTTGGGAACACCGCTCTCCTTCCGAAGAATATTAATGGCATATTGCACAGCCTCTTTCCCACCTGTAGGGCAGGAAATCGTTGCCGCAAGCTTTCCTTTTCTAACCAGGTCTACCCCTTCGTTTTCTCCGGTAAAGCCGTCGCACCCGATGACCTTTATCTTCTCGGCAAGGTTCCTGTCTTTTAGTGCCTCATATGCTCCAAAGGCTACTGAATCATTGTTGGCAAATATCAGGGAAACACCTTTTAGTTCTTCCCGCATGGCAAAAACTGCATCATAGGCCGGATCCTTCATATCATTTTTCAAATCACAGACAGTCTTTTCTATATCAGGATAATCCCTGATCACAGAATCAAAACCATCGCTTCGCTCCTCACTCTGAAGGGACCCTGCCGTTGCACGAAGTTCCAGAATCTTCCCCTTTCCGTTTTCAAGCAGCTGGACCGCACATTCTCCGCCCTGCTTCCCGATTAAATTATTGTCCGGACCGATAAATAAATTATAATCAAAGCCTTCCACGCTTCGGTCCATGACAATTACAGGAACTCCCTCCAGATACACATCTCTGACTTTCTTTGTCAGACGGCTGGAATCACAGGGAGAAATGATCAATAGGTCAATGCCAAAATCCAGAAGCCTGTCAACATCCTTTTCCTGCTTCTCCACGCTGGAGGTGGCGTCTGCCGTTACGATCCTGATATTGGGATACTTTCCCGCTTCCTCCTGGATCTCATTTATCAGGGCAACCCGCCATGCTTCCCGCATGTTTGCCTGAGAAACACCGATCACATACTCCACATCGCTTTTATAAACCGTCTGGGTAATTGCCCCGTTATATATACGGTATCCCAAAAAGACAAATACCGATACCAGTAATACCATTAGTAATTTCGTTCTTTTTTCCATTTTATCCTTTTTCAAGATCATTCTGAACTTCTTTCGGAATCCGTATGACAATACGCGTCCCCTGCCCCTCTTTGCTTTCCACCAATACCTGAAACTGCTCACCGTACCGGATGCGCAGCCTCTCCTTAATATAAAACAAACCAAAGCTTCTGTTTCTGCCGGCTTCTCCCGGTTCATTTAGCAATCTGGATAATTCCCATACCTTTTCTTCTTCCATACCCTTTCCGTCATCCCAGACTTCCAGGCTCACCCAATCATCTTCCATTCGTCCGGTGATCTTTAAATGCCCGTCTCCGTTTTTCATCTTAACCCCATGGTAAATGGAGTTCTCCACCAGCGGCTGCAGGATCATTTTCGGTAAAATCACTTTCATGCAGTCTTCTTCTGCCTGAATTTCATACTGTACCTTAGGCCCGTAACGAATTTTCTGTATGTAGAGATAATTGGAAATATATCGGATTTCTTCTTCAATGGTAATATAGTCTTTGCCCTTGCTTAAGCTGATTCGAAAAACATTGGTAAGGGCATCCACAAGATGAACAATGTCATATGCAGAATGCTCCCTGGCCATCCAGCCTATGGTGTCCAGAGTATTGTATAAGAAATGCGGCTTAAACTGTTCCTGAACTGTCTTTAGCTGTGCTTTCCGCTTGTTTTCCTGTTCTTTATAAACCTCCTCCATCAGTTCTTGTATTCGCTCAAGCATCTGATTGAACCGACGGCCAAGCTCACTGACCTCATCCAGATAATTGCCTTCAAACCGAACGGATAAATTTCCTTTTTCCGTCTCCTTCATTAAGTTGCGGAGCCTGACAATAGGTTTTGTAACCGTTTCTGAAATTTTTACCGCTACAATAAATACCGTTAGAATTGTCAAGACCAAAACCCAGCCAAACATAATCAGCATGGTATTGATTCCGCCCATGATTTCACGGTAGGATGAGACACTGACAGTTTTCCAGCCAGTATAGGCGGATTTCTGATAGCTGATCTGATACTTTTCCCCATTGGTAACCGCGGTTACAGGTTCTTCTTCATTCCAAAGCCATTCCGGGCGGATTCGGTAGACAATTTTATTGGTAGGCGCATATACTAAATGATTCTGCTCATCCAGGACGAATACAAATCCATTTTCACCGATGTTCGCATCCTGGATGGCGGAGGAAATAATTTCATGCTTTACATCAAACAGCAATACGCCCACTCTCTCCCCTGTCTCCGGGTCTATAACAGCTTTCATTACCGAAAATACATCATCAATGCTGTAGGCGGCCTCCGTAACAATATTCCTTCCGGTAACATTACTGATGATCTGCATTTCACCTGGAGATGCCGCTGCTTTTTCATACCAGACTTCCTTGATAAACGGGTCCCGGGAGATTCTGGACATCCCGGTTCCCACATACATATCATGCTCCGTAGCAAAAAAGATGCCCGCAATTTCATCATGAGTTTCCGCCACTGTCTCAAAGCTGTTTTTCAGCGCTGCTTCATACTCTTTCCAGCGGTCATCCTCAGCGGATGGGATCTTATTCAGATGCATTGGCTCAATAATCTTGATCAGCATATTCGCAGTCTTTTCAATACTGCTTATGTAGATATCCGTTGTATGCTGGACCTGACCGACCAGCAGGGACGTATGCTGGGTCACATTGCGCTCCGCCTCTCTGGTTGAGCTGATAATCCCCAATAAACCCACAAAGCAAAAAGGAATGAGCGCAATAAAAATATGAGAATTGATCATTTTATCACGAATTTTCATATCCATGAATCTTTTCTTCCAATATTTCATTGCTCTCACTCCTATTTTCATAACATATCCCCTGCTTCATCCAGTATACCGAAGTTAACAGACTCTTACAACTGCATTATGCTTTATTATTCGTTCTTCCCCTTTGATTTTTCTGTGCGGATCGCAATGATTCTCTGGATTACGATAAAGAAACAAAGAAGCGCCGCAATGGTAACTTTCGTCCACCAGGTATTTAAATTCTGATAGGTAACGATTGTCTGGATAATCCCCTCTATCATGACTCCGACTACCGTACCCGCTACAGTTCCTACGCCTCCGGTCAGCAGGGTACCGCCGATTACAGCGGATGAAAGTGCATCCAGTTCAAGACCCAGATTTTGGAGCCCGAATCCAGCCAGAGTATAAAAACTGAACACGATTCCTCCGAGAGCGGCGCAAAAGCTGCTGATTCCGTATGCCGCAATTTTCGTTCTTGCAACATTTAATCCCATGAGGCTTGCGGACGTTTCGCCGCCTCCCAGTGCGTATAAACACCTGCCAAACTTTGTATATCTCAGGGTATAGACCGCAGCCGCAAAAACAATCAAAAGGATAAATACATAGTAATAAATTTTCCCGTTCCACGCTTTTGCTTCTCCCAGGTGAACCGCCACCTTACCAAGAGCCATGGTCTTAAAAAACGGATCACTGATGGGAATGGAGCGTTCACTGATTACAACGCAAAGTCCCCGCATTAAAAACTGGCCTGCCAAAGTCACAATGAACGGCTGAAGCTTAAAATAATGAATCAAAGCCCCTTGGGTACAGCCTATGATGATTCCCGCAAGAAGCATCAGAAGGATCACCAGAAATGCCGGAACTCCCCGTTCCAGCAGGTACGCAGAGCCTACACCGGTAAATGCAATGGTAGAGGCAATGGAGATATCGATCCCTCCGCTTATTAGCACAAAGGTAGCTCCGATTGCCGCTATCATTAAGTATGCGTTGTCATTAAAGAGGTTTAAAAAGGTTGATAAAGATAAAAAGTTATTGTACTTTACAGAACCAAATAGAAACATCAGGACAAACAGCACAACGGTGATAACCAGTGAAATATTATTGATCTGAACCTTTTTACTTTTTCCCGTCTGTTCCATCAGTTACCAACCACCTTTCTGTTTATCATTTTGCGCTTGATGACCAGATCCTTAAACTGTTTTGACTGCGACAGACAGATGATAATAATCAACAATGCCTTTAACACACGGATATAAGCCGCCGGAACTCCCAGTGCCAGTACTGTTGTTGTGATGCTTTGTACGATCAATGCTCCTATGACGCTGGCTGGAATGGAAAAACGCCCGCCCATTAAGTTGGTTCCTCCTATTGCTACGGCAAGAATGGCATCCATTTCAATCCCCAGCCCCGCATTATTGCAGTCCGCGCCTTTAATCCCAGCACTTTCAATTAAACCGGCCACCGCAGCAAAGGCTCCCGAAATTGTATAGATTGCCAGCAGCATCCGGTCAACCTTAATGCCCACGTACTTTGAGGCAGTCGGATTGCAGCCCACGGATTCCAAAAACAGGCCAAAGGCTGTTCTTCCTGTAAATAGTACCAGAAAACCCACTAGAAAAAGCACAATAAACAAGGGGAAAGGAATACCGAGAATATAACCTCCATTGATAAAATAATAGGCTTCCGAAGTAATCGTAACAATCTTTCCCCTGGTAATCAGCTGTGCGATTCCCCTGCCCGCCACCATTAAAATCATGGTGGCTACAATTGGCTGAATCTTTATTTTAGCCACTAAAAAGCCATTCCAGATGCCGCTGACCGTTCCTGCAAGGATCGCGATAATAATCGCCGCGACAACATTCCCATGGAATGACGGAAAAATATTCCCGTTGACAATGCTGCAGGCAATGGCTCCGCTGATCGCCATGATAGAGCCTACGGAAATATCGGTTCCGCCCGTTGCCAGTATCATAGTCATGCCGCCAGCCAGTATCATGAGCTTGCTCCCATTTCTTACAATGTCAATAATACGTCCGTATAAGTGCGCATCCACTATGGATAGTGTAAAAAATTCTCCCTTGCTTACAATACCGTTAAAGAGCAGAATTATCATAAATATGATGAGGGGGCGGAAATACTGTTTTCCTGTCAAACGATTCCAGATTTCTCTCATGACACTTCACCTCCAGCCATAATATGCATAATTGCTTCTTCCGATATTTCTTTTCCGTTTAGCTCTCCTACCTGCTTCATATCACGGAGCACAATCATCCTGGTGCAGCAGCGGAGCATCTCATCAATCTCCGATGATATGAAGAGCACCGCCATCCCTCTTCCTGCTAGATCCATAACTATTTTCTGTATCTCCGCCTTGGTCCCGATATCGATTCCCCTGGTTGGTTCATCAAGCATCAGAAATTCCGGATCCGTGGCAAGCCATCTGGCAAGAATTACTTTTTGCTGGTTTCCTCCGCTTAAATTCTTAATTAACTGTTCTGCGTCCGGTGTTTTGATCTGAAGCTTTTCAATATATTCCTTCGTAAGCTCCTCCGCTTCTTTCCTTGAAATCTTATGGAAGATGCCCCGTTTCACCTGAAGGGCAAGAATGATATTTTCCCAGATGGATAGCTCTCCGATAATTCCCTCTGTCTTCCGGTTTTCCGGGCAAAAAGCGATTCCGTTTCGGATTGCGTCTAAGGGAGAATGGAGGTGAGCCATCTCATTTTTCACCTTTACTTCTCCTTCGCTTACGGGATCTATTCCGAATAAGACCTTGGCTGTCTCCGAACGCCCGGAGCCTAAGAGCCCGGAAAAGCCCAGAACCTCTCCCATTTTTACTTGAAGCTCAAACCCCTTAACCGTTCCAGGGCTGCTGACATTGACCAGTTCAATAAAAGTCTCCTTTTCCTGCCCCTCTGCTTCCTCCGGCCGTTTTGCATTCATGGCTTCCTTAAGCCCTGCATAGTCCTTGCCTATCATTTTTCCCACCAGTTCTACTCTTGGCAGCTCTTTCGTCAGATAGGTTCCCACATATTTTCCGTTTCGAAGTACGGTGATTCTGTCGGTGACTTCATACACCTGATCCAGAAAATGTGTAACAAAAACAATTCCCATGCCCTCTTCGCGGAGCTTTCTCATAATTTGAAACAACTTATCGACCTCAGCGGAAGAAAGGCTGCTGGTGGGTTCATCCAAGATCAGAACCTTGGCTTCAATATCACTGGCCCTTGCAATGGCCACCATCTGCTGGATCGCTACAGAGT
This sequence comes from Lacrimispora sphenoides, assembly GCF_900105215.1. Classification (NCBI taxonomy): domain Bacteria; kingdom Bacillati; phylum Bacillota; class Clostridia; order Lachnospirales; family Lachnospiraceae; genus Lacrimispora; species Lacrimispora sphenoides. The sequence goes on from NZ_FOIP01000002.1 coordinate 1,869,375, forward strand.
AATGATCCAGATTTTTTGTAACATTTATATGTAAATCAAATTTATCCAGCAGTTCACTGGCGTCGGCATTGATTTTTTTCCAATTGATGGTTCCAAACCGGTTTCTCGGTTCCCGCCCAATATAAATATTTTCCGCCACGGAAAGATTGGGGCAAAGATTGACTTCCTGGTATACCGTTGAAATTCCTTCGTTTTGCGCTTCCTGTGTGGATCTCGGATTGATCTGTCTCCCGTCTAACTCAATGACTCCCCGGTCCTTTGCTTCCACTCCGGTCAGCACTTTAATGAGCGTTGATTTTCCCGCACCGTTTTCCCCCAGCAAGGCATGTATTTCCCCCCGATTTAAATCAAACTGCACATCAGCCAAAGCAATAACTGCTTTCCCAAATGCCTTGGATATATTTCTCGCTGTCAAAAGCTGATTCCCAGCACTCATGGCGTTTCCTCCTCGCTTTCCAATTAAGAGGGCATTTCCCCTGATATGAAAAGGGTTGCTGCAAAAATAATGATATACTTTTGCAGCAACCCCGCGGTTTAATATTTGCGGTCCGGAAGTACCTTAGCTGCCATATCAGCAGTAAATACGCCATCTACTGATTTCACCCATTTATCAACAGACTGGCCTGCCTTCAGCTTTGCTGCTGTTTCAAATAAAAGCGGCCCAAGCAGTGGATTACATTCTACGGTACAATTTGCCTCCCCGGCTGCCATTGCTTCAAAGATTCCGCGGACACCATCGATGGAAACGATCTTGATGTCTTCGCCCGGCTTTAATCCTGCCTCTTTGATTGCCTCGATTGCTCCAAGGGCCATGTCGTCATTGTGCGCATAAACGCCCTTGATATCCTTATTGGATTTAAGGAAAGACTCCATAACTTCTTTTCCCTGGGCTCTGGTGAAATCACCGGTCTGGGAAGCTACGATCTCAATCCCCGGATAGCTTGCCTTGATCTCATCATCAAATCCGGTTTTACGGTCCGTTGCTGCGGAAGCGCCTACCGTTCCTTCCAGTTCAACAATTTTTCCATTTTCTCCGAGCAGCTTTGCCATTTCCTTTGCGGCCATCTTGCCTTCTTCAATGAAGTCAGAGCCGATAAAGGTTGCGTATAAATCTTCCCCGACATCCGCTCTCCTGTCCAGAAGAATAATCGGAATCCCCGCTTCTTTCGCCTCAGCAAATACCTGATCCCATCCGGTTTCCACAACCGGTGCAAGACCAATGACATCGACCCCCTGCTCAATGAAGTTCTTGATTGCTTTAATCTGATTTTCCTGCTTCTGCTGTGCATCTGCAAAAAGAAGCTCCACCTTATCCCCGTTTTCAGATGCATAGGTCTGAATGGAAAGGGTTTCTGCGTCACGCCAGCCGGATTCCTGACCGATCTGGGCAAATCCGACTACCAGCTTTTCTCCTGACGCGTCGGGAGTTTTGGCCGTGGTTTCCTCTGCCTTTGCTGTGGTCTCAACCTGTGCGGCCGTAGTCTGGGGCGCCGCTGTGGTTGCGGTAGAACTGCTGGCTCCGCTGCTGCAGGCGGCTAAGGAAACCGCTGCCATGGAAGCACACAGCAACACGCTTAAAATTCTTTTTTTCATTTTAATGATCCTCCTTTTTTGTTTTAACGATACGTTTATTATGCCGGAAGGAGGAGGGAAAGTCTTTGCAATAATTTGAGTAAAAGGTATAAAATCATTGCATGGTGGAGGCATGGTTATCATTTCTAATTAGCCTCCGGTATTCCGCAGGGCTGACCCCTAGGTTCTTTTTAAACACATTGCTGAAATAATGCTGGTTTGCATACCCGGTAAGCTCCGCAATTTCGTAAATTTTCAATTCGCCGTTATGTAAAAGTTCTATTGCCTTTCGGATCCTGACACTGGTTAAATAATCGATAAAGGTGACTCCCATCTCTTTGCGGAACATCCTGCTTAAATGGGGAACAGAAAGATTCACATGATCCGCCGCATCCTGAAAGGAAAAATCCTCCCGTGAGAAGTTGTCCTCGATATAGAACTTCACATCCTTAATCACAGAGGAACCGGTCTCCAGCTCCTTCAACCGGCTGACTGCCGTTTCATAGGTTTCAGCTAAAGCTCCGTAATCATCTCCGTTCCCCTGTATTACTACACTGCGTACCGGCAAACGGGATTCCAGCATTTTACAATAGGTTTCTGATTGCTCCTCTGCAATTTCCTGGGCCACCTTTTTTGAGATCACCACCAGATTTCCGTGCCTGTCCTGGCAGCTGTTTGGGTTCACAAGCCCCTGAAACATTTCATTTGCAATATTCTCAGCTACAAAAAACAGCAGATCTTCATTCCAGGTGCTTTTTACGTCTTCCATCTTCTGATATTCCAGGGAAACAACTGTAATTGTAAACGGCTCCGGAAGCAGCAGATTTAAATACTGGGAACGTTCCATGATTTCTTCTCTTGTATAATGCCCTTCCAAAGCCCTCTGCAAAAAGTTAGAGGCAAGATAAGTGCGGTTTTGTGCCAGCATACTCTTTGCCCAATCAAGATATTTATCTTCACTTGCCTCTCTCTGCAATCTCTCCCGGACCCGCTGCATCATCTCATCAAAAGGCCCTTCCATCAGAGGTTTGAGAAGATACTCAAAGACCCCCAACTTCAGCGCTTCTCTGGCATATTCAAACCGGTCATAACCAGTGATGATCACCGCCACCGCCCTAGGATTTATTTCTTTTAAGCTTTTAATGAATTGAAGACCATTAAGAAATGGCATGTTAATATCTACAAAATAAACATCCGGCGAAATGTCTTTTGCCAGTTCTAAAGCCATCACTCCATCCTCTGCTTCTGCTGCCAACTCAAAATCACTGTATTGTCTCAAAAAACTGATAATCCCCCGGCGAATGATATACTCATCATCCGCTACCAGTACTTTATACCCCATAGGTACTCCTCCTGAATTTTATTTGAATCCTATTATAGCATATTTTTTCCTTTGTAACTGTGTTTCTATATGTAAGGAGTATAGTAGGTTCATATACATGACCAAAGATGGTTTCTATGCAGTTTCCTGGCCTTCCATTGGGAGGAAGACTTCCCTATCATACATTTTCCCTTAATCCTTCTTTTGGTTTTTAACACCATAAGCCGGGGTCTTAATACCAGTACCCCGGCTCGGATAACTTAATATGATCCAATGATATATAAGGCCCCTTTCATAAACCAAGGGGCGAATGGAAAAGGCGATAAGGAATATTATTATCGAGTCCCTTACCGCCTTTTCATTTTTATTTTATTTTTTTAATGCCTAATTGACATAAAACAAACGCAAAGAATGATACCAAGGATAATAACAGATAAACGTTCCAGGATACACTGGTGTCGCCTGTTTTCGGTAAACCGTCTATTTCACCTATTTCGTTTATTTCACCTATTTCGTTTACTTCGTTTGTTTCACTGTTTCCTTTCGGTATTGACTGGTCATCTACAACAATTTCCTCGATGGTCTCTTCGTTGACACTGTTCCCAGATATAACACCAGGTCCACCGGTATTGTTACTGCTTCCTACAGGTCCTCGGGAACTGCTGCTACTTCCACTCCCGCTACTACTTCCTCCTCCGCTACTTCCGCCGGATCCGCTGGAATTGCCACCGCTTCCACTTCCGCCGCTACTTCCGCCGCTGGTTTCACTTCCGCCTCCGGTTTCACTTCCTCCACCAGTTTCGTTTCCTCCACCGATTTCACTTCCTCCGCCAGTTTCGTTTTCTCCACCAGTTTCACTACCTCCACCAGTTTCGTTTTCTCCGCCGGTTTCGCTTCCTCCGCCGGTTTCGCTTCCTCCGCCGGTTTCGCTTCCTCCGCCGGTTTCGTTTCCTCCACCGGTTTCACTTCCTCCGCCAGTTTCGTTTCCTCCACCGGTTTCACTTCCTCCACCCGTTTCGTTTCCTCCGCCAGTTTCACTACCTCCACCAGTTTCGTTTCCTCCGCCGGTTTCACTTCCTCCGCCAATTTCGTTTCCTCCGCCAGTTTCACTTCCTCCGCCGGTTTCGTTTCCTCCTCCGGTTTCGCTTCCTCCGCCAGTTTCACTTCCTCCACCAGTTTCACTTCCTCCACCAGTTTCGTTTCCTCCGCCGGTTTCGCTTCCTCCGCCGGTTTCACTACCTCCACCAGTTTCGTTTCCTCCGCCAGTTTCACTTCCTCCACCAGTTTCGTTTCCTCCACCGGTTTCACTTCCTCCACCGGTTTCACTTCCTCCACCAGTTTCGTTTCCTCCGCCAGTTTCACTTCCTCCACCAGTTTCGTTTCCTCCACCGGTTTCACTTCCTCCACCAGTTTCGTTTCCTCCACCGGTTTCACTTCCTCCGCCAGTTTCGTTTCCTCCTCCGGTTTCACTTCCTCCGCCAGTTTCACTTCCTCCGCCAGTTTCGTTTCCTCCGCCAGTTTCGTTTCCTCCTCCGGTTTCGTTTCCTCCGCCGGTTTCACTTCCTCCGCCGGTTTCACTTCCTCCGCCGGTTTCGCTTCCTCCGCCGGTTTCGTTTCCTCCACCAGTTTCGCTTCCTCCACCGGTTTCACTTCCTCCGCCAGTTTCGTTTCCTCCTCCGGTTTCACTTCCGCCTCCGGTTTCCGTTCCTCCGCCAGTTTCAGGTTCCCCACCGGTTTCATTGCCTCCTTCGGTTTCAGTTTCCTGCCAATCGGGTATACCATTCGGCTCATCTTCATTGCCATTGCCGTTAATATCGTTTTTATCTTTTATATCCAACGAATAAACGAGTACTAATTTCCCATCTGGTATGGGATCTTCCTCTATGTCCTCAGGATAGGTAAAGGAAATTTCCCTGCCTTCCAACTGATAGGACGAAAGACCGCCTTTATTATCCCATTCATCATTGGTCAAAATATCGTCAAACACGTAGTTTTCTGCATGATATGTCTGGGTTTTAGGTGCAATATAAATGCCTGCCGAACCGACTTTTTCATATAAGGTAGCTATTTCTATATTCTCTCGCTCACTGACAGGCTGAGGATCCCCAACGGTGCCGTCATAAAGACTATAGAATACCTTTACCGTTGAATAAGGCTGCTGATAGTCAGGGATCCCATCCGGATCAGTTCCCGGAATCGCTCCTCGGTTGTCAACAGCATAATAGAGCGTGTGCGTTCCCAAACCATTCTCAGTATCGCTCATTGTCAGTGTCCAATCAGAAATTGCTGCATTAACCGGTAACTGATTCAGTGTATATTCCCTGTCAAAGATATAATGATCTTCTCCGCTTCCTAATTGTATTTCCTTAGCAATTGAATAGTTGTAATCATTGTTCTTCGGACCTGAAACAGGAAATGGTCCGCCAATTTCGGCCGGGATGCTGCTGACAGATGTACCATCCCAAATTTCGTATAAAACGCTGCCACTTGTCAAAGCAGCTTTTGCCCGTAGTTCCAATACATTAATGTTTTTTAATGCATTAGTACCTGACAGATTGAAAACATCACCATGACCCTGAGAATAGTTTATAATTTCAGCATTTGCTCCAGATCTTAGAGTTGCTGAGTATTGTGCTCCATCCAACACCCACTGGTAAGGGGCATCCGGGGAGGTTACGTAGTTGTTTTCAAGGGCCACCTGATTTCCTGGGTTGATATTCCCTGTTATAGATACATTATTTTCAGGTAAAGACACCCAGGAACGAATCCCATTTGTTTTTATGTTCAAACTAGCATTGCTGGAGCTCTTGATTACATAAGAGTTTGTGTCGCTCTTGCTATTGAACAATACAACATTTTGGGGATTTGTAAATGAAATGCTGGGGCTGCTGTCCCGCAAGGTAATCAGGGATTCTGCTTGCGAATTATTCTTGGCAATAAGGTTTACTTCGGCACCATCTGCAATGCTGATAGTGTTTGCACTGACCATCGAGTTGTTGGCATTGGCAGCTGAATCAGCATAATCCACAACATATGTCCACTTTGCCCCTTCACCGACACGAATTGAGTCCGCCGTAAAATAGGCAGGAAGATTGCTTACATCATTTGTATTAAACTTTTTATCAGCTTTGATATCGAAGACAACACTTGCCTGATCCCCAATAATAAGGCTGCCAAGCTTATAGTAATCGGTAATAAATCCATTGCCGCCGCCTACATGGTGATATTCAAACACAGCATTTTCTCCAACGATAAATGGAGTGGAGTAGGCGGATGTATAGGTACCAATTAAACCGGTTGTATATGTAGATTGCTTTGTTTTTCCCGCCTCATCCTTAATGATAAGAGAAGCGCCGTCTGCTACCTTCACGTAGCTGTCCCCATACCAGTAAATATAGAAGATCGGATCAATATCACCGAGAACACCCCCGCCGTCTGCCGGAGAGTCCTGTTTGGCGATGGTATTATTACCTTCAAATGTGATAAAATTTGCGGCAATGGTTTCAGAAGCGTGGGTATCCTGCCACAAAGCTCCATAAGACGCAGAGCCAGATGACGGCAAACTTCCTCCATATCCATCTGAATCTACTCCGCTACCTCCTGATCCATTGCGGTAACTCATCGTTATGTCGCAGTCTCTAAATAATACCTGCGGTTTATAAACCGGATATATAGCAATATCGCCCATACCCGGTCCTTTGTAAGTAACATGATCAAAGGTAATCTGCACATCATTCATGACATTACCGGCCGGAAAATAACAGCCAACCTCACTACTGCCGTACCAAGTAATATCTTTCATCGTAAATGAATTTACCTTGCTCGCGTTAGGAAAATAAAAATTGCCATTTTCGACAATCGTATGGGGCCACTTAAATATAATCTTATATTGGTTCTGGCCATCGATTACGAAGCTGCCGTTACCACCGGCATTTGCTTTATTTCCAACCAAAATCCCTTGCGGTTGTCCAGAAAAACCCGGCTGAGCCGTACTTTGATAATTACTGTTCCAATTACCCTGCGAATTTGTCATTCCATACTCTATAACAACATCATCGGCAAGCGTAATTTTCCAGGCATTATTACTGTTAACTGCCTGAATAAAGTCTTTGGCAGTGCTTACCGTAACCTCCCCAGTCTCCTCTGCAAATATCCTTATCGGGAACATCGCACAGAGCAAAACCATCACCAAAAGCAAGCTGATTATTTTGCTGCTTTTACGGTGTTTCATTGTTTGCATATGTTTTCCTCCTATTTTTTGATCCCCTTTTATTACTGGATTTGAAGGGCATCCCGTTCTTATTAGTCCCAACCGCTTTTCCGGCGAAAGATGAAGGTCCTAACTCTTTTCATAATTATTAATCTTTAAAGCTTTCTATTTAGGGATAACATCCCTACTGTAAGATTCATCTTTAAAGTTATAACAGGTACATATAACGCCCCCATAACATCCGTAATATAACAAAATATAATAGGCGTTTTTTATCAAAATGTATTCACTCACGGAACTCTGCGCAGTCTTTAAGATACCGCCTTTTTTGCTGCATCATCTTTATTATAGAAGCCGCAAACCCTGCTTAATTTCATTACTTCTTCTTCATCTGCTGTATAAGCGCCCCGTTAAGCTGCAAAATAATAATCTGAATTGCATAATTTATTGTTATAAGAAATTTTTCCGAAGCCTCCTTTCCAAAAAGTATTAATTTAATTAAACTTTACCTCGGAAGTATAGTATAAAAAACTGCATTTATTAAACCCATGTAGTGAATTAGGGTTTTGGTGTATTAAATTTCCCACCAATGGAAGAAAGTACTATTCCTTCTCATACAGGTACAAAAAAAATCAACCGATTGTAAATAATCTAAAATCCCCATTGACTCTTACATTGTGGTATACTCTATACTGAAGTTGAGCTCAAAAAAACACATATATGTGAGGAAATAAAAATGCTGAAAATAGGTGATTTTTCAAAATTATCAAGGATTAGTATACGTATGCTTCGGCATTACGATGAGATCGGCCTGTTAGTGCCTAAAACCACGGATAGTTTTACCGGCTATCGTTACTATGGGGAGGATCAACTGCCGATTGCTGGCAGGATCATAGCCCTCAAGGATATGGGGTTTGGCCTTGTTCCAATTGGGGAAATCCTGAAGAACTACGATAATCCCCAGGCATTAGCTGATTTTCTGGCAGTGAAGCAGGCTGAGGTTCAGGCGGAAGCCGAAGAAACAGGCCGCCGTTTACTGCTCCTTGACACAGCCATCAAACGGCTGAGAAAGGATGAAACCGCTATGAATTACAATGTTACATTAAAAAAACTACCGGAGCGCAATGTTGCCAGTGTACGAAAGGTGATACCCGCCTACGATCAGGAAGGCATCCTGTGGAACCTTATGATGACAGAAACAGCTCTACTGCAGCTTCAGCAAGCTGACAATTGCTGCAGCCTTGCAATCTTCCATGACGAGGGATATAAGGATCGCGACGTGGATGTAGAAATTCAAATCACGGTAAAAGGGTGTTATCAAGATACTGAACACGTTGTGTTTAAAGCCATGCCTGCGGTGGAGATTGCTTCAGCAACCTATAAGGGCAGCTACGAGCAGCTCAGCGCAGTAAACCATGCGGTGGCAAATTGGGTAAATGACAATGGTTATGAATTTAATGGAGCTATGTTCTGCATCTATCATGTCAGCCCTGCTCAAACTCAGAACCCTGATGAGTTAGTAACCGAGGTTTGCTATCCTGTTAAAAAGAAATAATGATTACAGCAGCAAAAAACCGTTTGCGATTTGCATACGGTTTTTTACTGCGTAAACACGAAGGCTTACATTTTCATTTTTTCTACGTTCTGTTCGTTGTGTACCGGGAAAAGTTTCCAATCTCCTTTCCATGGCAGTACACCGCTATCTTATATCTCATGCAGGCACAATCTGGGCCTAATTCAAGTCTTAGCTCTTCCTATAGAAAAACAGTAAATCGATTTTTCTTGCTTAAGGAAATCTGATGAGTCGACCTCCTCAATGTTATGATTCGTTCACATTTTCATATATAAGATCGCAAATTCGAGTTCCACTTAACATTTCAATCGTTTTATACTGGATAGATTCAAAAATTCGGTGCACCAGACATGACGGTGTAGCATTTCTGCTGCAGTATCCATCCTCTTCCAGACATCGATTGATGCATATACTTCCCTCCATCGCCTCAACAATATCGTATAATGTTATCTCTGCAGCATCTTTTGCCAAACGGTATCCTCCCTTTGGGCCTTGTACAGACTCTATGAACCCTAACCGCTTGATTTTTGAGGCAATCTTATTGAAATAGCTATAGGTCATACCTAATTGCGCTGCTACCTCTTTCGCTGTTGTCACTTGAACACCCTGCTGAGCCATATAAAGGATGATCCGAATCGCATAGTCCGTAGTAATCTGGAATCTCATCGTATTTACTCCAAAATCGAAATTTCGTAATATCAATACTTTACTTTGCGAGTATAATTTGAAACTTGGTTTTTCTGGAAATATATGTACTCAATTTTAGTTTTTATGTATTGAATTTAACAGTTATAAAATAAAAACCATTGATATATCCTTCCCACCATCGACCGGTAATTGAGAACAACAAAAAAGGAATTAAGAGCATAATAAATGCTATTTTGAGCTAAAAATGTTATTTTATATTTAATCTTTTGCTTCATTTATATAATACGAATTGGAGCAAATGCTACTTGTTGGACTAATTTCTTCCACCGAACAGAGGTTTTTCTTATGAAAGGAGGTAACCGATGTCATTTTTATTTCGGCTTGTCGCAGTATGCCTTTTTACCGTTTACAGTGTATCTTTTCTTCTTTATCATAGAAGGAATTTTTTGGTGAAGCGAAATCACTTGATATTCTTTCTGGTTTCTGTAGTCATCAATTGCAGCTTCAGTGCTGCTTGGGGATTGGCCATATCCTCACATTATGGAGCTTTGGCTCTCTTAATGATCGTTCTGCTGGAATTAAAGGTATTGTATCAAATGAATCCGATGCAGCTTCTTTTTGAGAGCGGCTATTTTGTCGCAGTTTTATACTGGGGAAGAGGAATTGTATTGCCAGTCTTCGCTCTGATACTGAACCGTAATGTGCAGTGGGTAAGGCAAGACAAGTTTTATTACTCCATTGCATGGATTCTCTCCTTATGCGTGATACTCGTTTACAATATGCTTTTTCGCCATTTCATCGCTCCAAAAGCGAAGGTTCAAACGTTCTACCGCAGCAATGAACAGATCCGTTTTGTGGCTGTTTTTCAAGTTTGCCTTCTGGGATATCTGTTGTTTATCAACTTGGGGCGGTATTATGGGGCGGATTTGCCCTGGTATAACATGGCCTGCATCATCTCCTGTATCATCTGTTTTGCTGCACAGGGATTGATCGTCAACCGGGGAATCAGAACCAGTTCCCTTTTGAAATATGAATTACATACAGAATTACAGCAACAGCAGCTCGAGAGACAATTGCGGCATTATAAAGCGTGTCAGAAATATACCGAGAGCTTTCGGGCTTTCAAACAGGATTACAATTATATGATAACCTCTGTAAAATCTCTGTTATCCATCGGTGAATATCAGAAAGCGATAAGCTTGCTCGATACCATTCACGAGATAAATCATAAGCAAGTTCCGGTTCAACATTCCTATTCAAATAATATCCTCCTTGATGCTCTCCTGCAGGATACCGCAGATCGATGCGAGGAGCAATCCACCCAATTTTCAGCCAATGTCTATCTTCCCATCGGTCATAATATTTCTGAAACCGATATTGTCCGTATGTTTACAAATTTGTTCAATAATGCAGCAGAGGCTTGTGCAAAAGTCACCTCTGATTCTGATAGATTTATTGCCATCACAAGCAGATATGTTTCCTACAATGGCTGGCTGAAAATCGAAACAGCAAACTCATTTCATGGTAAAGTACTCATCCGTAATGGAATCCCTGAATCAACAAAGCCTAATCGGGATTTTCATGGACTAGGTTTATCAATCATTGATGAAACGGCAACAAAATTAGGTGGTATAATGGTTATAGATGTAGATCAGAAGAAAATGATATTTAGGACAACGCTATTACTGCCTATTAACATACAACGATGGAATAAAAAGGAACCCTATATCTGCCCGTCTTCCCCTGCGTAAAACATGATCGCCAGAAAATTGTGCCAGAACCATTCTCTCAAATGCTGCTGTTACAAACTACCAGTTCATATGAGCCGTTTGAATACTTAGAGTCCACATCTCGTGGTTCAATAAAAAAAGAGCTCATTCAGAAAGCCAAATTTTAGGCAGTTGAACAAGCTCAATTGGGGAAAGCGATGCAATGATGAATTCGGACAAGTTATTTATCCATTTACCAACCGGACAAATCACCAGAATTAATATCTAACAATTGTATTAATTATCATACACCAAATTTAATCCATATTATTTCCTAACTCCCTAAATGCGATTTATATGTATCGAATTTTGTGTTTTACTGTAAAATGGGGTTTTTTAATAAATCTTTAACGAAAAAAGCCAGGGATTATCATTAAATCCTCGACTTAAAATTTTATTATTTATTTTTTTAAGGTGCTGCTTTTAAGCGCTATTTTATGATCATTTTTTGACGGGTAAATAAATACCAGTGAATCCAAAAAAATAATGTCCTGCGGTTTTCTCCACAGGACATTCTAATCAGGTTTAAATTATAATGCGGGAGATGGGACTTGAACCCACACGATCATACAACCACAAGATCCTTAGTCTTGCCTGTCTGCCAATTCCAGCACTCCCGCATGTCATATAAATATTGAAAACCACACAGCTATGACAATCTGCATAGTTTCATGCAGAAGAAGGGACTTGAACCCTCAAGGTATTGCTACCACACGGACCTGAACCGTGCGCGTCTGCCAATTCCGCCACTTCTGCATTTCGTTGTTATCTGTCGTAACAACAATAGCTATTATAGTATACATGCTCTTATATGTCAACAACATTTCTCCAAATTTTTCAAATATTTTTTTTGTATATATTTTTCAAAAAATATTGACAATTTCACTTTTAAGTGCTAAGATTATGTTCGTTGTGCGGGAGTGCTGGAATTGGCAGACAGGCAAGACTAAGGATCTTGTGGGTGTATGCTCGTGTGGGTTCAAGTCCCATCTCCCGCACTTTTTATTATTTATATTTTTCCTATTGACATATTTCCCTTTTCGGGTATAATAAATCATGTATTCCTCGATAGCTCAGTCGGTAGAGCAAACGGCTGTTAACCGTTGGGTCGTAGGTTCAAGTCCTACTCGGGGAGTTTTTTATTGCCAGAAAATATAGGGCACATGTGATTATAAAACGAAAAAGCGCAGGCATCTTTGTCTGCGCTTTTTCGTTATCCATTTATATATACGCTCTACTCCACCACTTCTGTCGGCTTTTCAATTTCCATTTTTTCCGGTAGTATGAGATTTAATACAAGGGCCAATACAAATACCACGGCTACACATTTTTCCGCAAATACATCCTGAATGATTTCCGGGAATATATGAAAAATTTCCGGTATTAAGGTAAATCCAATACCAACACTGAGCGATAACGAAAAAAATATTTTAGCTTTTCCCCAACACAATAGCCCCAAAGACAAAATCTCGGGGCTAATTTATCGTTAAGATTTTATACTATTTGCTTTTCACCTGTAGGCAATCATATTACTAAGTGTACATAACCGTCCTAAAAGATGGCATACAAACGCCTATTGCAGCGCCACATTCCAAATCAGAAACCCTCAGCCTCTTGGAGCACTTTTCTTACTCTACATTCATTTCATTAACAGTCATCATCACCGCGCCAGCGGGAAGCGCTGTTGCAGCCATCCCGAAAACCTGCGCAGTAAGCTTCTCTTCTTTCCTTTTCACATTCATCTCTCTCAGTTTCGCAACAACATCTATTTTCACATCCGCAGTTATTGTTGCAACTACGCCTGCAGTTATTATTACAGCCGCCCCAAAAACAGCCCATATTTGCACCTCTTTTATTATTTTATATTTTATTATATGGGCCCATTAGAAAAGATGTGAATGCTGCAAAAGATGACTTTGACAACGGCATTCACTCAATTATGATATTTATATGTATTTGTTCTAACCCAATTTATAATGGGAAAGAAATGATTAATTGATGATTCTATATTTACTTTTGTGAGCCCGGAATACCGAGAGCCCCGCCTTTATCAATTACTATTCTTCATTTTCCTCATTTTCTTCATATTCTATATTTTTCATATTTTTCATATACTTCAAAATCTTCGCGATCTCTATCTCGCCGGCTGCATTTTCTGCATCCGTCTATTAAAACCTCCAGTAAACTTCTTTAATTACTTGTCTGTTCCATTCGTCATGATCACATTCATGATCGCGGTCACAATCACGATCACAGTCACGTTTCCATTCGCTTTCAAGCTCACGTTTGCAATCGCATTCACATTCACGTTTGCATTCGCATTTACGTTCACGTTTTTATTTCTTAATACATCTACATTTACAATCAAAACTACTCATATACCTATACTCCCATATTGCTGTGTTACAATATATTATATGGGACACATAGACAAGATGTGTTAACGCTAAATTTGTGTATAACCACAGGTCTCAGTCCTGTAATAATTTGCATATTTATGTCGTATTTTCAGACATTAACACACAATCCACAATTGTTTCCACATTATTGTGGATAAGTGTCGTTTTAAGTAGTCAATCGAATATTCGTAATCTGCTTCGTTATTTGTGGATCAATATGCGTATCCACCGGCTTGCCGCAAAGCGCATGTTCTAACCAATCGAATATGACGGCTTGAGCATACACCCCCCCACCCATCTGAAAGTGGCTGGATCCACCCTCTTGCTTTGTGAACAAAAGATTTTCAAGGGTTGATATTACCTCATTGCAGATCAACCAGGTTTTACGGGCTGTTCCTTTACAAATATTCGTTACCTGTAGCTTTTTTTTTGGGCTCTGCCCACACCCGACCTCTAGAATTATTAGGAAAAAATCGGGCATATTATAATTACCGACGAAATAAGGAAATAAATGGGCCGGTCAGACAGTTGTGATAAACTGTCTGACCGGTTTTCTTTTATAGATATTCATTTAATCGTTCTGGATAAAACAGCATCAACTGGCTGAGTACCAAGTCTCAAATCCGGTACCGCTGCGCCCATTTCTTTTTAACATTTCGTCTCTCATAATATTTTCTTTCTACAGGTGTCATTTTATCCCTTATTTCTCAAATATAGTTAATTATGAGAATATTCGACTTGGTGTATATATATTAACTACAGTTACTCCCGTATTAATAAATTGTGGACCTGTATCAAATCCCCTTAATGCAGCAATTGCCTGAGCCATACCCAAATAGCCCATTGTAAATGGATTTTGTACCAATGTAGCTTTTATAGTATTATCTCTTATCATTTCCTGAATTATCTCTGTGATATCAAATCCAATACCGATAATATTTTTATCATTTTCTCTCAAAGCGTACCCCAGCCCTAACGTAGATCCTTCATTCGTTGAAAAAACACCAACAAGATTGGGATTGTCTCTTATATATTTTTCCGTTGCTTGTTTTGCTAACTCTGGGTCACCATTCGTGTATATTGTTTCTAATATTTGATATCTGACAAACAATTTAAAATAATCGCGAAATCCCATTTCCCGATTTACAGTCGTTCTGTTTTCAGGAGTTACCCCAATGATTCCTATTGAACCATATGTGACACCAATCTCCTCTAATTCGTAAAACATATTTTCTCCAGCTATCTTACCAGCTGTATAATTATCTGTAGCTAAGGTTATGACTGCTTCTTCAAACGCTGGTGCATCAACATAAATGATTTTTACACCCTTTGCTTTCGCTTCTTCAACTGCTCTTGAAATCTTTAAAGGATCACTCGCCGCTAACATTATTGCATCTGCTCCCGCTACTACGGCATTATTAAATATTTGAATTTGTTTATTTACATCTCTCGTTAAGGGGGCGTCCCATTCATATGTAACACCTAACATAGAAGCCATTTCTCTAGCACCATTATCCATAACCTTCCAAAATTGATCACTTTTATCCATGGTTATTAAATAAATTTTATAATTCCCATTTACTATATGGTTCATTTCTACAACATCTCCTATATTAATAATCAATTTTAGTATTGGTTCAATTACATTCACACCTGGTGCTGAAATTCAGGCTTTACAACAAGTGTTCTGATATATCACCGACTTGCATAAAGATTATATACTGTTATTAACATTCGAATCTATAGCAGAAGGCACTTTAATACTCATATAACCGGCATAACTTACAGATTTGGAAGAATACACGGTTATTCAATTATATGCGAGGGGATTTCGTAATATTACTTCATTAAATTGAATAATGAGAATAGGAGCGCCCCATTATTCAGTGCCTTACATATGCTTCTAAGTGATTCGCATCCTTATAGTAAAAGAATTTTTACTGTTCTTGAAAACGAAAGTTTGCTCCGCCAGCTATCATGATAGAGAGGACGCTTGTGTAGTTGACATAGATATCGTTTAGCCATGACAATATTTTTCCTTGTACAGTCCGAGCAGATAATCGCCCTTTTCCGTCGGTTCCATCATGTCAGCCTTTCGCCAGGATCCCCCTTCTGATCCACCCCCTACTTACTGTTTCAAATTAAAATGAGTGTCAACTTGACAAACATAAAATAATAAAGTATATTAGTAATATCTTAAATACTTATTTACGGAGGTATCCATGAACAAACCAATTAAGATTGCCCTCGTCGGCAGGGAATGTGTAGCCTGCGGATGCTGTGTGGTAACCTGCCCCAAAGAAGCCATCAGCATTGATTCGGGGGTTATCGCCCTGATTGACAGTGAAAAATGTATCGGGTGCGGAAAATGCTCCAGGATATGCCCTGCTGCCGTTATTACTATTGCGGACCGGAGGATTATGGTATGAAAAAGAAATGGTATGATTTTCTCTGGGTCACCGAGCTGCTTTATTTGGTGCTTGGCCTGTTTAATATCCTTTTTGCATGGCTGGGAATGCTGTTTTTTGTGATCCCGCTGATAATTGCCTTCATGGGCGGTAACAAAACGTATTGCAACCGGTATTGCGGGCGCGGCCAGCTGCTTGGTTTACTTGGAAGCAGGCTGAAGCTTTCCCGTAACGCGCAGCCGCCCAAATTTCTGCGGAGCCGTTGGTTCCGGTACGGATTTCTCGCCTTTTTTATGACCATGTTCAGCCTGATGCTGATTAATACCTTTAAGGTCTTTAGCGGTGCTCCGCTGCGGGAAACAGTAACTCTCCTATGGATGTTTAAGCTGCCATGGAAATGGGCCGAGGTCAGTATGGTAGCCCCCTGGATCGCGCAGTATGCTTTTGGTTTTTTCGGGGTGATGCTGACCTCCACTGTACTGGGCCTTGCTACCATGGTTCTGTTTCGTCCACGATCCTGGTGTGTATACTGTCCTATGGGGACAATGACACAGGGGATTTGCCAACTTAAACGAAGAAAGGAGTGTTCCGACTGTGGAAGAACAAGCGAAAAAGATAGCGGAGCTGCTTAAAATACTGGCTAATGAACATCGTCTGCTGATCCTGTGTGCGCTGATACAGGGGCCACTTACGGTAGGAGAAATCCATAAATTTACTCCAAACATCACAGCCTCTGCGCTCTCACAACATCTAAACCAATTGAAAACATCTGGGATACTGGCTTCCGAAAAATTTGGTATGAATGTTGTTTACAGAATTCAGGACCAGCGCGTAATAGCCCTGATTGGCTCAATTAAAGAGCATTATTGCAGTGAATAAAAAAAAGTAATCCCAATAATAAAAGCCGTTCTGCTGGTTTACAATCAAGCGTTTCCGACATTGGCCGGCTTTTGCATTTAGGTGTCGAATTTATGCAATTAACAGGAAGAGGCTTCAATGCCTCTTTCTTGCTTTTCAGAAATTTCCTCTGGTTTAACCTACCTGGTCTGCTGAAATATTTCGGGTCACTCCCTATGCAGAAAACACACCAAAGATATTTGCTCCGGTTGTCACAGCAATTAACACAAATTCTATTAGGGTAGCTGTCTATAATCAAGAATCTATCTCCGTAACCATAGGACTTTGGATTCTTTCATATGGAAAATGATCATTTAATTACAAATAACAAAGTATGGCGTTCAATTTCTAGGTAGCGGTTTAGTAATACTGTCTTTTAAATGAGGTGGTATTTCATAAGATGCTAGATGCTCATAATTTTGCAATGTGACGGTGCCATTTGCATCAACAGTATAGGTGAGTCTATCATATCCAACAGGATTATGAGCGCCTATTTGAGGAAACACACCAATTCTTACAGTCAGGTAATTTGAACTTGTGATATCAAGAATTTCATTTTCATAATTGTAGACCTCTAACTCAGAATTAAAATACTGACGATAATATTTGTTAATCGCAGAGGTTATACAAGGATTTAATAAGGATAAAATTAGTTCATCTTTTAAATTGTTTCTTGATAGGTTATTCAATTTAAAATGTTCCTCATTATAATTAGAATTAATAGTATATATTAGTATAATTTGTTTTTATTACATTACGAAAAAATATTTTTTGCTAAGTTCTAAATGCGCTTGTATATTGCGCGTATATCATACGTATATTGCGCGTATATTACGAATCAAAATTTACTCGTTTTCAGGCTCTTGCTGCATCAAAAAAAACCCCGTAAACACGAGGTTTCCGAGGTTTGAATATGCGATTAAGCCACTTTGGACTTAGCCAGTTCTGCTAATTTTGCGAAGCCTTCTGCATCATTTATTGCCATGTCAGCCAGAACTTTTCTATTTAAATCAACTCCAGCTAACTTTAAGCCGTGCATAAATACGCTGTAAGATACACCGTTAATACGTGCTGCAGCATTGATACGAGCAATCCATAATTGTCTGAACTGTCTCTTTCTCTCTTTTCTGCCTGCATAGGAGCTTGTTAATGCTCTCATAACTGACTGCTTTGCTACTCTATACTGTTTGGAACGAGCGCCTCTATAGCCTTTAGCCATCTTTAACACTCTGTTATGTTTTTTCTTAGCGTTCATACCGCCTTTAATTCTTGCCATCGGTTTTTCCTCCTTCTTAACTTAAGATCCTATAAATATGGTAAAATCTTCTTCATTACTTTTGCATTTGTTGCATCGGTAACGATATCTTTTCTAAGATTTCTTTTTCTCTTAGTTGATTTCTTAGTTAAGATGTGAGATTTGTAAGCTTTATTTCTTACAAGCTTTCCCGTTCCTGTAACTTTAAAGCGTTTAGCAGCTGATTTACTGGTTTTTAATTTAGGCATTGTATTTTCCTCCTTGATAAGTTCTACTGGCGTTTTGCATTCAAAAATATAATCATGCTTCTTCCTTCCACCTTAGGTGGCTTGTCAATAACAGCGATATCTGCTAACTTCTCAGCGAAGTCATCCAGAATATATCTTGACTTTGACATATGCGCCATCTCACGACCTCTGAAACGTAAGGTTACCTTAACTTTATCTCCCTTTTCGAGGAACTTCCTTGCGGCGCTCATCTTCGTGTTTAAATCGTTGGTGTCAATGTTAGGAGATAAACGAACTTCCTTTACTTCGATTACCTTCTGTTTCTTTTTAGCTTCTTTTTCTTTCCTTGCCAGTTCATAACGATATTTACCATAATCGATAATCTTACAAACCGGTGGTTTTGCAGTCGGAGCAATCTTAACCAAATCCAGTTCTGATTCCTTTGCCATCTGCAAAGCATCCCTGGTAGACATGATTCCCAATTTTTCTCCGTTTTCACCAATCAACAGAACTTCCTTATCTCTGATCTGTTCATTAATCATTAAATCGCTAATTGTCGTGCACCTCCATTATATAGTGTGTGTTGGCTGGAATCCACATTGCTTGCCCATAGGCATAAAAAAAAGTAGATAGACAAACGCTATCCACCACCAAAGTCTCTACACAGTAAACCTATGTACAAAAGGCTATGAACCAGGGACACTTACTCGTGCCGTGGTGAGGCGGATACCTACTTTCCTGTTTGCTGTTTTCACAACTCTCATAATATTACTATATATTTATCTTTCTGTCAACATATTTTTTAAAACACTGTCCTTTTTTTCCTTTTTAGGTTTATCTTGCAACTTTCTATCGGGAGAGCTACAATGGTAGTATGCAATAAAATAAACGAATCAGGAGGCGCTTTTTATGTGGTTTGCTTTCGCTCTTCTTTCCTCCGTTTTTGCCGCATTCACTTCTATTTTGGCT
Organism: Lacrimispora sphenoides; assembly: GCF_900105215.1. Classification (NCBI taxonomy): domain Bacteria; kingdom Bacillati; phylum Bacillota; class Clostridia; order Lachnospirales; family Lachnospiraceae; genus Lacrimispora; species Lacrimispora sphenoides. Next base: position 1,888,623 of record NZ_FOIP01000002.1, read on the forward strand.
AAAATGGGAATCGAAGGAGTCAATTCCAATCTGGCTACGGCCATCCGGACAGTTGTTGTGGTACTTTTGGCCTGGTTAATCGTTTTTCTCACAGGTGCCCAGACCGGTCTCTCTGAAATCAGCAGGAAAAGCTGGATCTTTCTCATCCTGTCCGGCATTGCTACCGGCCTCTCCTGGATTTGCTATTACAAGGCCCTTCAAATTGGAGAAGCTTCCAAGGTAGTTCCCGTAGATAAGCTAAGCATCGTTCTCACTGTGATCCTGGCATTTCTTATTCTCCATGAACAATTTACTATAAAAAAGCTCATAGGCATCCTTCTGATTACGGCAGGAACCTTTGTTATGATCTTATGATCCGATCGACTATTTAAATAAGATGCGTCAGGAACTTCCTCCCGGCGCATCTTGTTTTTTAAATGCTTATCTGGTTTTAAAGGTGGAGCATTCGGTATGCTCTGCTGCATTCGCACCGTCCCCTGCGATTCCAATATGCTCCGCAGAACAGTGGCGGCCTTCATTGTAAACGCAGTTGACAGCTTCGCAGTCCACTTCCAGACGGCTTTCCGGAGTCTTGAATAAGTTATGGAAAGAACCGTCCTTATTCTCATCAAAGCTTCCACAGCAGGTATCATAGCTGTCCTTTGCCTGGGATCCTTCTACGATAATGGCGGACTTACAGCAATAATTATCTGAATTATGAAGACAGCTTGTTACATTACAATCTAATTTTGTCATGGCCTATTTCCTCCTGGCATTCTTACCTAAGATAATGTTTCAGGATTATTATGCACGCAGCGGAAGGAAAATATTCTCACGAATATTTTCCTTCTTTTCCTTAAGCCATGATAGATTTTATTTTGCTTCTTCTGTTATATTTACCTTTTTGATTTCCTTTGTACGGATCTCGCGGCAGATATCATCAATGAAATCGGAAAGCGGACGCTGTCCCTCATCGCCGTTAAAACGGCTGCGGACAGATACGACACCTTCTTCCTCCTCTTTCTGACCTACCACCAGCATATATGGAAGCTTTGACAGACGCGCCTCACGGATCTTGTATCCGATCTTTTCCGCACGCTCATCAACCGTTGCCAGAACGCCGTTATCCTTTAACTGAGCCGCAACTTTTTCTGCGTAATCATGGTATTTTTCAGAGATCGGAAGAACGCGAACCTGCTCAGGACATAACCATGTCGGGAATGCTCCCTCATATTTTTCAATCAGCCAGGCCAGGGTTCTTTCATAGCAGCCCATGGAAGTTCTGTGGATGATATAAGGACGTTTCTTTGTTCCATCCTTATCCACGAAGCTCATATCAAAGCGGTCTGCTAAAAACATATCCAGCTGAATGGTAATCATGGTATCTTCCTTACCATATACGTTCTTTGCCTGAATATCCAGCTTAGGTCCGTAGAACGCCGCTTCTCCGGCAGCTTCCGTATATTCGATTCCGATGTGGTCAAGGATCTTGCGCATCATGCCTTCCACTTCATCCCACATCTCCGGTGTGCCCATATAATGATCCGCATTATTTGGATCCCATTTGGACATTTGATACGTTACATCGCCTTCCAGGCCAAGTGTTGTGAGACAGTATTTTGCCAGATCCACACAGCCCTTAAATTCCTCTTCAATCTGATCAGGACGTACGATTAAGTGACCTTCAGAAATAGTAAACTGGCGTACCCGGGTCAGACCGTGCATCTCGCCGGAATCCTCGTTGCGGAACAGAGTAGAGGTTTCGCCGTATCTGCAAGGCAGATCACGGTAAGATTTCTGGCTCTGTTTGTAAACATAGTATTGGAATGGGCAGGTCATTGGGCGAAGAGCAAATACCTCATCATCTGTTTCCTCATTTCCCAGTACAAACATTCCTTCCTTATAGTGATCCCAGTGGTCGGAAATGATATATAAATCCTTCTTTGCCATGAGAGGGGTTTTTGTTCTCATATAACCCCGCTTCTCTTCCTCATCCTCGATCCATCTCTGTAAGGTCTGGACAATCTTTGCACCCTTGGGCATTAATAGAGGAAGTCCCTGACCGATTACATCAACCGTTGCGAAAATCTCCATGTCACGGCCCAGCTTGTTATGATCCCGGTTCTTAATGTTTGCCAGATATTCCAGGTATTCATTTAACTCTTCCTTCTTAGCAAAAGCAGTGCCGTATACACGAGTCAGCATAGCGTTTTTCTCGCTGCCTCTCCAGTATGCTCCAGAGGAAGAAGTGAGCTTAAATGCCTTAATGGATTTGGTGCTCATAAGGTGGGGTCCTGCGCAAAGGTCCGTAAACTCTCCCTGACGATAGAAGGAAATTTCCGAATCCTCAGGAAGGTCCTGAATCAGTTCTACCTTATAAGGTTCGCCCTTTTCCTCCATAAATTTAACAGCTTCTTCTCTTGGAAGGGTAAAACGCTCGATTTTTGCACCTTCCTTTATGATTTTCTTCATCTCACCTTCGATTTTGTCAAGATCTTCTCTTGAAAAAGAAGGGATATCAAAATCATAATAGAATCCATTTTCAATGGACGGTCCGATTGCAAGCTTTGCCTGGGGATACAGCCTTTTAACAGCCTGTGCCAGGATATGGCTTGCTGTATGACGGTAAGCAGAAAGACCTGCAGAATCGCTGACCGTAAGAATGCTTAAACTGCAGTCCCCATCAACCTCGGTCCTCAAATCCACAACCTTTCCATCCACCTCACCAGCGCAGGCATTTCTAGCCAGGCCTTCGCTTATATCGGAAGCGATGTCAATCACTGACATTGCATGTTCATATTCCTTGACTGAGCCGTCTTTTAACGTAATCTTCATTTGCCATCAATCTCCTTTACATTTTATTGTTAAATGTTTTGTTTATCAAAAGTGGATTAGCGAGTAAGCATATCCGTTCGGTGAATCGCTTGTGAAACTAAAAAAAGCCCCTTTCTGTATGCTTCCATACAGAAAGGGACGACTCTATTCAAAGAAATCGCGGTTCCACCCTTACTTGAGTGAACAAATTAAACGTTCAAACCACTTCATATGATGATAACGGAATCACCGTTCCCCATTACGGGACGCTCCAAGCTGGTCTTCTCATATCATTCCCGTAAGACGCTTTCACCAAACGCGCCTCTCTCTGGCCTTTCCTGATATGATACTGGTCTTGTCAATGCTTTTTCTATATTGCTTTATAGCTTTAGATTATAACACGGTTGTGCCGTTTGTCAAGCGTCATAAAAAATTTTCTTATAAAAGAATGATCAAAGCTGCCGTAATTGCAGCTATGCTGATGACAATTGACAGGGAATTGATTGCGCTTGCTGTCTCGATATCTCCGTTTAAAGCACCGGTAAAAGCAGGCGCCACTGATGACACAGGGCCAAGAGACACGATCACCAGTGCCCGGCGTACATCAAGTCCAAAAGGTGCCAGAAAATAAAACCCAACTGCCATTAAAACCGCAATAATATACCTTACTCCTAATATCCTGAAAATGTGGCTCATCTTTTCCTTTTCCATACGGATCTCAAAACCAATGCCAAGCATTAAAAGTGCGAGAAACGCATTGGCTCCCCCTGCGGTATCCGCAATGGTGACCAAAACAGAAGGCAGCTTTATATTAAGTATGCTTAAAGCAGTCATTATGACATACGCATCAAAAGGAGCCGAGGAAAAAAGATTAAGCACAGCCTTTTTTAAGGAAGGCTTTTCCTCCTCTCCGATCACCATACTGGCCAGGGTGTAAGTCATTCCGGTACACATAACAGCATTCCCGGCATCAAACAGGCTTGTGGCTGCAAATCCAACCGGACTCAAAAAGCTCTGTACAAAGGGCATGGTAAAATTTCCAACATTATATCCAGACATGTTGATCATTGCAAAAGCCCTTGTGTCCTTTGTTCTTCGGGCATACATCACATACCCGGCGGCAACCGTCACACAATTGCACAAAAATCCGATTACACATACAAAAAGAATGGAGTAATCCATGGTGATCCTGCTGAAATTGGAAACAATGGCTGCAGGAAGGGTAATCTTAATCACGACCCTGGAAATCAGGTAAAAATCCTTTGCCTGAAAAAAACCTGCACGTTTGAGCAGGTATCCCATAATAATAATTGATACAAATGAAACTGCCTTTATCAGTACCGCTGTCATATCCGGCTCCCTTAATCTTTCTGTATTCCTCAAAACTTCCGGCGGCGCTATAGGATCAGCTCCGCCGGATAAATTCTGTATGATTTATTTTACTTCCACGGACCAGCCCTCTGGCCCTTCAATCATGCCCAGCTGGATGCCGGTAATGGCATCATAAAGTTTCTGGGTCAATTCTCCGATCTTACCGCCTCCCACAGACATTCTCTCTTCCTCAAACCGAAGCTCACCAACTGGGGATATAACGGCTGCCGTTCCTGTACCAAAGCATTCTTCCATTGCGCCGGATCTTGCCGCCGCAACCACCTCGTCAACCGAAACCTTCCGTTCTTCAACAGCCACTCCCCATTTTTTACACAGGGCAATGACGGAATCCCTGGTAACGCCCGGGAGAATGCTTCCGTTTAGCTCCGGGGTGATGACCACGCCGTTGATCTTAAAGAAGATGTTCATGGCACCTACTTCTTCGATGTATTTCCGGTGAACGCCGTCAAGCCATAACACCTGGGAATAGCCCTCATCATGAGCCTTTACCTGAGAAGCCAGGGAAGCAACGTAATTCCCCCCTGTCTTAGCTTCACCGATGCCGCCCTTTACCGCTCTCACATATTCATCCTCGATCCATATCTTGACCGGATCAAGGCCACTGGCATAATAAGCTCCAACAGGCGATAAGATGATCATGAACTTATAGGTGTTGGAAGGCCTGACCCCCAAGAATGGATCGGTAGCAATTACAAAGGGCCTGATATAAAGGGAGGTTCCCGGTTTTGTAGGAATCCAGTCCTGATCCACGTTTACAACTGTTTTTAATCCTTCTAAAAACAGATCTTCCGGAATCTCCGGTATGCAAAGCCTTCGGTTGCTTCTGTTGGCACGCTCGATATTCTTATCAGGACGGAACAGCAAGACCCTGCCGTCTTCTGTCTTGTATGCCTTTAAGCCCTCGAACATCTCCTGTCCGTAATGGAATACCATGGAAGAAGGGTCCAGCTCCAGCTTATGATAAGGCACAATCCTGGGATCATACCAGCCCTTTCCCTCTTCATAGTCCACCTCAAACATATGATCCGTAAATATGGTTCCAAATGTCAACGGGTTATCATTGCCTGGTTTTTCTTTCGGGCAAGTTGTTTTTTCGATTCTGATTGTCTGCATTGATACTCTTCCTTTCCCTTACCGGCATATCTGTCAGTTATTGTAATTTATCTATCATTATCTTCCAAAAAGGGTTGGCTGTCAAGAATCTAAGGCCTTATTTACTAAACCGAAATGGAATCAAAACCATAACTTTGAGTTATATGACGGGGAAGTTCCATTCTCACCGTCTTCATCGGGTTTACTGTCTGGCAGATGACAAGGTCCCCGGTCATGGTAAGCAGCATGCCGGCTTCTTCATAATCCATCCCAACCTTTTCCTTCATAAACTCATACAGCTGTCTGGAAGCCGCCCGCCAGGCCTCCTCCACCTGTTCCCTGGATGCAAGGGTGATAAGCTTATCCTCTGTTTCAATCATTGGATAGGAAACGCAGTTTTTATTTCTCACTACGCTCACCCGGACGGTAGCCCGTCCTTGTATTTCCAGACCGCAGTCCTCCACTTCGCCGTCTCCCATGATAGCATGAAAATCTCCCATGGACAAAAGAGCTCCCTCCACAAATACAGGCAGATATAAGGATGCTCCCTTTTTGATCTGAGTGCAATCCATATTTCCGCCATGGTCCATGGGGGTGATGGTGGATACTCCCTCGCCTGCCGGTGCCACTCCGATGACGCCGATCATGGGTTTTACCGGGATTTTGACCCGTTCATTGAAATAGGCATATCCTCCCTTTACGGGCACCCGCCTTAATACTTTCCGGGGAAATTCCTCCTTTTCGCTTCCGCTGCCAGGCCCTAGCATGACAATACCCACAGGGCCCATTTCAATATCCAGAATATCGATCTTAAGCATATCTCCCGGCATCGCTCCCTCAATATAGAGAGGCCCTGTAGCCGGATTCCCTGGCTTTCTTATCACATTTTCAAAGGTCGCCTCTTCCGGAAGAAACTGGTTTGTAAAACAGTCGTAGGTCTCAAAGGCCACGATTTCTCCTGCCTTGATCCTGCCGCAGGGCGGATTCTCCTTTGCAAGAACATTTGTAATATAATCCCTGGTTATGGTTTTCATACTTTACTCCTTTTACTATTTTCTTTTTTCACTAAGCTCCGGCCATATGGTCACCAGCATGGTTATAAAGCAGGCTCCTCCTCCGATGAGATTGGAAACCGGCTCCGCCATAAAGACTCCTGCCGATCCGTTTCCAAGCAAACCCGGAAGGATGAGAATCAGAGGAATCACGATCACCACCTTGCGGAAGATGGAGAAAAATACCGCTTTTTTTGCTTTTCCCAGGGCTACAAACACAGATTGGCCGGCAAACTGCAGGGACATGAAAAAGAAGCCGAAGTAATAGATCCGCATCGCCGGAACACCTGCCTTTAACAGTGCTTCTTCCTGATTGAAAATCCGGATAAAAAACTCCGTAAAGCCATGGACCAGCCCCCACATGACTGTGGTATATGCAATGGATACTACTGATGTAAAAATAATTGCCCGTTTTACTCGGTCATATTTTTTTGCTCCGTAATTAAAGCCCATGACCGGCTGCGCACCATTGGTAATTCCGCTTACAGGCATGGAGATTACCTCCCGGACCGAATTGATGACGGTCATAACTCCCACATACAAATCGCCGCCATAGCGCTGTAAGGAAGCATTATACATGATCTGCACCAGGCTGTTGGTAATGGACATGGTAAAGCCTGACATTCCAAGGGCAATGATATTTTTCACCCTGTGTTTTCTCAAACGAAAGCAGGAGGTCTTAAGCTTTAAAATCGCTTTCTTTCCTGTCAGGAATTTAACTATCCAGAGAGCAGAAAGAAACTGAGACAATATGGTCGCAAGGGCCGCGCCTCTTACCCCCATGTCCAGACCAAAAATAAATATGGGGTCTAAAATAATATTGGCAACCGCTCCCAAAAGAACCGTTACCATTCCCATCGTTCCAAATCCCTGAGAGTTGATAAAACTGTTCATCCCAAGGCCAATCATAACGAAAACATTGCCAAGCAGGTAAATGCTGATGTATTGATCCGCATACGGATAAGTTAAATCGCTGGCACCAAACAAATATAGCATGGGCTTTTTTAAAATCAGACCCAAAACGGTAAGCCCCAGGCCAAAAGCCACCAGAAGGACAAAGGAATTACCCATGATCTTTTCCGCTTCTTTATCATTACCCCGCCCCCTCTCAATGGAGCACAAAGGCGCACCGCCCATGCCGAATAAATTGGCAAAGGCTATGACTATGGAAATAATGGGAAGGCACAGTCCAAGTCCTGTTAATGCCATGGTCGCATTTTCCGGAAGCCTTCCTATGTAAATTCTGTCAACGATGTTGTAAAGCACATTGATCAGCTGAGCCAATGTCATGGGGACGGCCAGCTTTAATATATTTTCCACCACGTTTCCTTTTGAAAAATCATTCTTTGTATCTGTCATTTCAGCATTATCTCCTTACCTGTTTTATCATAACATTATCTTTCTGATTTTGCATCCAGTTTTTCCCCATAAAATCCTGTAACGGCAATAAATACCATATTAACAGAGTTTCCTATGCTTCAATAAGGCTTATCTTCCATAACAATTCTGTCAAGATCCTTGTTACAAGAACTTGCCCGGCTACCGGCTTCATGCTATGATTGAAACAGATATATATTTAAGGAGGAGGACCCAATATGAAAATCAGCCGAATTGGCGGGGTGATTGCAGCCGCCAGCAAAAAAGATGCGGAACCATTATTGCAGATCGGGACAATCCCCATAATAAAACGTATTGTTATATCCTTTCAACAGGCTGGCATTTTTCCCATTGTAGTCGTAACCGGAGCAGAGGAGGATGAAGTAAAATACCAGTTATCCAGCTATGGTGTGATCTTTATCCGCAATGAGAACTGCGAGCAGCCAGAGCTTATTGACTCCGTAAAAATAGGACTTAAATATTTACTGGGGAAATGTGACCGGATGGTTTTTACACCGGTTAATGTTCCCATGTTCACTCCGGCCACTTTAAATAGCCTGCTGGCCGCCAACGGGGATGTTGTAACGCCTTCCTGCAAAGGCAAAGGCGGACATCCCATTATTCTTTCAGAAACAATTGTTCCTGAAATCATTGCTTACTCTGGAAACGGAGGTTTAAAGGCAGCCATATCTTCTATGTCCGACCGCCGCATCTTTCTACCGGTTGATGACCCCGGAATCTTTATCAGTGTACGGGACTGCCGTCAATTGGAGGATTACCTGGCGGAGCACAACCGGGCGCTTCTCCATCCAACCGTTCAGTTAAACCTCCAAAAAGAATCCGTTTTCTTTAATACAAGAATCAAACTTCTGCTGTATCTGATCCTTGACACCCATTCCGTCCGCAGTGCCTGTGACCGCATGGCTTTATCCTACGGGAAAGCATGGGATATGTTAAATAAACTGGAAGAGGAAACGGGATATCCCATTGCAGAGCGGAGACACGGAGGCAAACGTGGCGGAAACACCACCCTGACTCCTCAGGGCATCCAGTTCTTAAAGACATGGCAGAAGCTGGAGGATAGTATATTTCAGTTTACACAAAAAGAGTTTTCTTCTCTCTTCCGTGACAGTGGATTGTTCCGGTAAAGCGAGTGCTTCCCAGGAAGAATTTGAAACATACATACCTCCCTTTTATAATGACATTATAAATATAGTGTTGTTATGAAAGGGGGGATTTTTTTGCTTGGAGCCAGTTCTGTCTGCGGCCTCATACTGGCCGCAGGATTGTCCAGCCGCATGGGGGATTTTAAGCCACTGATGCCGTTTCAGGGAAAAACCCTGATTGAAAGCACCATCGACAGCATGCTGTCAGCTGGAGTGAAACAGATCGTAATCGTTCTGGGTTACCGGGGGAATGAGATTGAATCAATTCTTCGCCTTCATTATGGAAAAGAAATCATTTACGCCAGCAATCCTCACTATGAAACTACCGATATGCTGACTTCCATAAAATATGGCGTTCGCTCCATGCCCCATTGCAAAGCATTTTTCCTGCTTCCAGGTGATATGCCGGTTGTTAAAAAAAACACATTCCTTAAACTTTTAAAAGCCCGGCCAGATGACCGGCCCTCTGTCCTCTTTCCCACTTTGGGAGGATACCGAAAGCACCCTCCCCTGATTGATTACAGATTCCGTGACATCATACTGAAATTTGAAGGAGAAGGCGGTCTGCGGCAATTATGGAAGCAGCAGGAGAATTCCATCATCCACGTACCAGTAGATGATGACGGCGTATGGATGGATCTGGATACCATGGAAGATTATGAAATCTGCATCAGCCGGTTTTGTCCGGCCAAAATATAAAAGGAGGTAATGAAACAATGGAAAACATCAGTCAGCCAGTAGTTAAAAAAGACCATGAGGCAAAGATGGCGGGCCGCTCTGTTTATGTAGGCGATTATGAAAATGACGGGGTTCTGGTAGGTAAAATGCTTCGTTCCAAGCTAGCCCGTGCAAAGCTTTCCGCCGTGAACATCCCACCGCTTCCTGACGGCTATTTTTACGTTGATAAGTTTGATGTTCCCGGTGACAATCATGTAAACATCGTCATGGATGATACGCCTGTTTATGCCCGGGAAACGGTAGAATACATCGGAGAGCCCATTGGAATGGTAGTGGGTCCGGAAGAAGCGGTGGTAGACCGTATTCTGACTGAGATCCAGGTTTCCTATGAAGAACTGGAACCTGTTCTGGACCTTGGCAATGCGGATACCGTATTCTTTGACTACGAATATGGCAAAGGGAATATGGAGAAGGCCTTTGCTGAAGCTGATAAGATCTATGAAGAAGAATTTGCCACCGGTTATCAGGACCAGACCTATCTGGAAACCCAGGGAATGATGGCGGAACCTGAAAATAATGGAAAAATGTTCATCCACGGCTCTCTCCAATGCGCCTATTACGTACACGGAGCCGTTATGCGGGCTCTTGGCTGCGGACCGGATCAGGTACATATCAAACAGGATGTGACCGGAGGAGGCTTCGGCGGAAAAGAGGCATTTCCGTCAATCCTGGGTTGTCAGGTGGCTGTTGCTGCCAAAAAGGCCGGCGCTCCCGTCCGCTGCATCTTTGACCGCCGTGAAGATTTAGAGTTTACCTCCAAACGCCACCCCTCCCTCTGCAGATATAAAGTTGCCGTCAGGGATGGCAAAGTAACCGCCATGGACATAGATGTAAAATTCAACAGCGGCGCTTACACCACCCTGTCTGCCGTGGTTCTTCAACGGGGCATTATCTGCTCAAACGGAATCTATAACATTGAGAATCTCCACGTAAGAGGAAGAGCCTTAAAAACTAATACCACTCCCACAGGAGCCTACCGGGGGTTCGGCGCCCCTCAGACATTTTTTGCAGTTGAAATGATGATGGACCACATTGCAATGGATCTTGGAATCGATAGTCTGGAATTTAAGGAAAAACACATTGTAAAACAAGGGGATTCCACTTCCACTTCTGGAAAATACCATTTTCCTGTACCCATTCCTTCCATGATCGAAGAAATCGACCAGGCATGTGATTACCGCAGAAAGCGCCGGGAATACGCAAAGCCTCAGACCGGACGATACCGCAGGGGAATCGGAATTTCCATGCATTTTCACGGGGCCGGGTTTACCGGCTCCGGGGAACGGGACATTATCAAAGCCGTATGCAGACTTCACAAATATCCTGACGGCACGGTGGAGATCCTGGCTTCCAACGGAGAAATCGGTCAGGGGCTGCGTACCACGTTTCCTAAAATCGTTGCCAGGGAACTAAACCTTCCTCTTGATATGGTTTATTACGATCATCCGGATACGGCCCGGGTTCCGGACTCCGGCCCTACCGTTGCCTCCCGTTCCCTTATGGTAGTGGGGGAACTCCTCCGCCGCTGTGCCATTAAGCTGCGCTCACAATGGAAGGACGGAGAAGATCAATTGGTGGAAGAACGGTTTAAAGAACCTGATTTTGTCATTCCCTTCTACCTGGATAAATTCCAGGGTGATGCTTATCCTACCTATGCCTGGGGTGTCAACGCCGCGGAAGTAGAGGTGGATACCTACACAGGGCTGGCGAAAATCCTTGGAGCTTACGGCAATTTTGACGTAGGCACTCCCATTGACTACAACATTGTCATGGGACAGATGGAAGGCGGATTCCTTCAGGGGATCGGCTATGCTTCCACCGAATATATGGATTACGACCAGAAAGGAAGAATCCGAAACAATTCCTTCTCTGACTATTTAATACCCACTTCTGCCGATGTGACGAACTTAACATGTATGCTGCATGTGGAAAAATACCCTGACGGACCTTATGGGGCCAAAGGAGCCGGAGAACTGCCTCTGGTAGGGATTCCTGCCGCTTATGTGGAAGCTGTGGAACAGGCCCTGGGGCTTGGAATCAAGCTGAATCACGCCCCATTTACAGCAGAGGATACCATGAAAGTGATTATGAAGGAGGGGTTATAATGGAAGCAATCAATTTTCTGTTAAATGGAGAGGAAACTGCTTATGACGGAAGCGCGGCAGACCGTCTTCTGGATGTTTTAAGAGATGCCTTCCGTATGACCAGTGTTAAATGCGGATGCAAAGAAGGAGAATGCGGCGCCTGTTCCGTCCTGATGAACGGAATTCTGGTAAACTCCTGCTGTGTTGCTATGGGAGCTGCAGAAGGTGCCAGCATTGTCACTCTGGAAGGATTTCGGGAAACAGAACGGTTTACCGTATTAAATAAAGCCTTTTCTGCTACGTCGGCGGTTCAGTGCGGTTTTTGTATTCCGGGAATGGTAATGGCAACCGAAGCTCTTTTGAGCAAGATCCCCAATCCCACAGACAGTCAGATAAGGGAAGGACTATCCGGCAACTTATGCCGCTGCACCGGATACAACGCCATTGTAAATGCAATTCATATCGCCGCAAAGGAGGGAAATGGATTATGGTAAATGGATACAGACCGGCTTCCTTACAGGAAGCATTGGAGATAAAGAAAACTACCGATGCCGTTCCCTATGCAGGCGGCACAGACCTTATGGTGGAAAACAGAAAAGAAGTCTCCTATCTTTTCTTAAACGGATTGGATGAATTAAGGCATATCCGGGAGGAAGGGGATTATATTTCCATCGGTTCTTGCGTTACCTTTACAGAGGCGCTGGAATCCGACCTGATTCACCCGCTTATGAAAGAGGCTGTTGCACAAATTGCTGCACCTGCAATCCGGAACACGGGAACCTTTGGCGGCAATATCGGAAACGGATCTGCCAAGGCCGATTCCGTGCTGATTCTTTTTGTCTGCGGCGCAAAAATACGTCTAGCCTCTGTCCACGGTCAGCGGACCGTAAACATGGAAGACTTTTATCTGGGAAGAAAAAAACTGGACTTGAAGCCAGAGGAACTGATTGTAGAGATACTCCTCCCAAAACGGGGCCTGGATAACTATTATTATAAAAAAGTCGGCGGACGAAACGCTCTTGCCATTTCCCGTGTTTCATTCGCAGGTCTTCTGACTGTAGAAAATGGACGGATCCAAGGGATGGCCGCCGCATTTGGGGCTGTGTCCGATACGGTTCTCCGTTTTCAGGATTTAGAAGCCAAACTATCTGGAAAAACCCTCGAAGAGGCCAGCGAATTAAAAGAAGAGCTGCTGTCTGCTTACGGGGAGCGCCTGGTATTGACCAGAGGCCGGGTATCTGCTGAATACCGAAAAGCAGTCTGTATGAATCTGCTTAAAGATTTCTTAGAAGAAAAAGGCATTTAGCCGGAAGGAGTTTACACATGTACATATTGCACATCAATGGGCAGGACTACGAAACGCCCCACGATAAAAAACTGCTGCGTTTCTTACGTGATGATCTTCATCTGACAGCTACAAAGGAGGGCTGCAGCGAAGGAGCCTGCGGAACCTGTACGGTTCTTATTGACGGAAAAAAAGTAAAGGCCTGTGTCCCTAAAATCAGCACGCTGGAGGGGAAAAATATTCTTACCGTGGAAGGAATCGCCCCGGAAGAAATGAAGGTATATGAACACTGCTTTGCAGAGGCCGGGGCTGTTCAATGCGGCTTCTGTATTCCCGGCATGGTCATTTCTGCCAAAAGTCTTCTGGATACGAATCTCACCCCTACAAGAGTGGAAGTTAAAAAGGCAATTAAGGGCAATTTATGCCGCTGTACCGGCTATAAAAAGATTGAAGATGCCATTCTTCTGGCGGCTGACTTTTTCAGAGAAAACCTGGAGATCCCACAATCTCCTACTGCCCTGCACATGAATGAGCACTTTAAGCGTATTGATGCTGCAGAGAAAGTAAACGGAACAGGAATCTTTGCCGATGATATGTATCTGCTTGGCATGCTGTACGCCAAATGCCTGTATTCCAAGTATCCAAGAGCTATGATCAACCGCATCGATGTATCAAAAGCACTGGAGCACCCGGACTGTGTGGAAATCCTGACAAAAAAGGATGTACCATGCAATAAGATCGGCCACATCAAGCAGGACTGGGATGTTCTTATGGGCGAAGGAGATATCACCCGTTACGTTGGAAATGCCCTGGCAGTCATTGCAGCGACCCGTGCAGAAGCCCTGGAAGAAATTCTGGCTCTCATTGACGTTGATTATACGGAGCTTCCTGCCATCACCAGCCCTTATGAGGCTTTGAAGGGAGATGCTCCTCTCATTCATGAAGACGGCAACATCATGAGCCGGGCCAACCTGGTGCGGGGAAATGCAGATGAAGCCATTAAAAACTCAAAATATGTAGTAACAAGAAAATACAAAACCTCCTGGCAGGAGCATGGCTTCATGGAACCGGAGTGCTGCGTGGCACTTCCTGAAGGGGATGACGGCCTGCTGATTTACACCACCAGCCAGTCCATATATGACGTTCAGAGAGAATGCGCCCAGATGCTGGGCCTTCCAAAGGAAAAGGTTCATTGCCACGCACCTTTAGTGGGCGGTGGCTTCGGCGGCAAGGAGGATATGTCTGTACAGCAATATGCTGCCTTAATGGCCTGGTATACCAGGAAACCTGTCAAGATAAAATACAGCCGTCAGGAATCCTTAAATTACCATGTAAAACGCCATCCCATGGAAATGGAATTCACCACAGCCTGTGATGAAAACGGCCGTCTGACTGCTATGAAGGGGGTAATCATTGCTGATACGGGAGCTTATGCTTCTCTGGGCGGCCCAGTGCTCCACCGCGCCTGTACCCATGCAGCCGGTCCATATAACTATCAGAACATCGATATCTTTGGTATGTCCGTTTATACCAATAACGTGGTTTCCGGCGCTTTCCGGGGATTTGGCGTAACCCAGAGCTGCTTTGCAACGGAAATGAATATCAATCTGCTGGCAGAAATGGCCGGACTGGATCCCTGGGAAATCCGCCGGCAGAATGCCATCAAACCAGGTGATGTCCTTCCAAACGGACAGACCGCTGACCCCAATACCAATATGGAAGCCTGCCTCGATGCTGTAAAGGATATTTATTATTCCAATCCTTACGCCGGAATTGCCTGCGGCTTTAAAAACGCAGGAACCGGAATGGGTAAAATGGATATAGGCCGTGTCCTTCTTTCCATTGAGGACGGAAAGGTTCATATCCGAACCTCCGCCTCCTGCATGGGCCAGGGAATCGGTCAAATGGCTTTAACAGAAATCTGTCATGCATCCGGACTTGATCCTTCCCTTTTTGTTTTTGAAGCGGCAGATACCATAAGGACTCCTAACTCCGGAACCTCCACTGCTTCCCGTCAGACGGTTGTTACAGGGGAGGCAGCCCGCAGAGCCGGTGAAAAATTAAAATGTGCCTTAGACAGCGGAAACAGCCTGGCAGACTTAGAAGGACACGAATTCTTCGGAGAATATTCTGCTCAAACAGATCCGCTGGGAGCCATCAAGGATAATCCTGTGAGCCACGTATCTTATTCCTACGGAACTCAGGTAATTATTTTAAATGAAGAAGGAAAAATCACCAAGGCAGTATCTGCCTTTGACGTGGGAACTCCAGTAAACATTGGGTCCGTGGAAGGCCAGATTGAAGGCGGTATGATCATGGGAATCGGTTATGGCGTCACAGAAGAGTTTAAATGTGAAAATGGATATCCTGCCAGCAAATTCGGTACCATCGGATTTATGAGAGCAGACGAGGCACCTGAACTGGAAGTAATTCTCTGCCAGCCAAAAGAAGAGGATAAACTGCCTTACTCCTTTGGTGCCAAAGGATGCGGGGAATTATGCATGATCCCCACCTCTCCCGCCTGTGCTCATGCTTACTACAGGCTGGATGGAGTATTCAGACAGAGCCTGCCGTTAAAAGACACGTACTATAGAAAGATATAATGGAATTCAAATCTCCCCGCTGTTAGAGACAGATGCAGTTTCTCGCAGCGGGGAGATCTTTCATTATTGCAGAAGCAGTTTTGCATAAAATGCGGTCTTATTCTGGTTGACCATGATCTTTGCAGCAGTTTGAAGCTTTTCCTGAGCTTCCTGGCCTGATTTCATGGTTTGAACCGCCGGTTCCATGGAATTGCCTGCATTTATGTAAGACATGCCACAGGGTATGGTTGTGGTAACCAGCTTGGCCGTTTCATAGCAGTCTCTTAGATATCTTCCAAGATCTTCTCCAGACAGCCCGTTCGTATTGGCCTGGATGAAGCAGCCGTGTATGGATATGAAACGCAATTTTCTGGCTTCTGCGGCTAATTGAAATAATTCTTCCACCCGAAAGCCAGGCATTGTTCCATTGTCATAAGCTTCCACTATCACGGAAATTCCTATCACTTCCAGATGTCCCGGTGCAAGATATCCGGCTGCCGCTTCATTGATAAGTTCCATCTCTTTCAAACTGGATGCAACGAACTTACATGTCCCAATGACTGCTTTTATGGCTGCCGGCTCTTTATCAAGAGCCGGGAAATAAATGTCGTTCCTGTCCATTCCGGCCAGAGAGGCCAGATGGACAGATCCGCAGTCTTCCGCCTCCAGAGCCCAGCCCTTCCTTATCAGATACTTCACAGTTTCTGTATTCACTTCTCCTTTATAGAGATATTGAAAACCGGGAAGCATCTCTAAGACTGATTCGGCCTTTTTCATTCGATCATTCATATGGGTCTTCTCCTTATCCATTTATACTACTTTCAGGATAACCGATTCTGATCTTATTTCAAGTTCTTTTTCCATAGATATCGGGGTATAGGAAAAACCTCCTGACCAAGGGCCAGGAGGTTTCCTTTGATTACATAAGCGATTTATAGAGTTTAATGATATTTTCCAGACTGGCTTCCCTGGGATTTCCCGGAGCGCATGCATCTGCCGCTGCGGATTCTGCCAGGAACTGCACGTCCTCTTCTTTTACAATCTGTGTTAAATCAGCCGGTATCCCTACATCTGCAGACAGCTTTTTGACCGAATCAACCGCTGCTTTGCGGTATTCTTCCTCCGTCATACTCTCAGTTCCTTCTACGCCCATTGCCCTTGCGATATCACGGTACTTCTCACCGGTTGTTTCGGCGTTGAATTCCATGATGGTAGGAAGCAGAATGGCGTTTGCCACCCCATGAGGCGTGTCATAAACAGCGCCAAGTGCATGTGCCATGGAATGCACGATACCAAGTCCGCAGTTTGAAAATCCCATACCTGTAATGTACTGACCCAATGCCATGCCTTCCCGGCCTTCGGCGGTATTTTCCACGGCTCCTCTTAAACTCTTTCCTATTAATTCAACAGCCTTTAAATTGAACATATCTGTGATTGGATTGGCACCCTTTGTAATATAACCTTCGATTGCATGGGTCAAGGCGTCCATGCCTGTAGCGGCAGTCAGGCCCTTTGGCATGCTGGCCATCATGTCCGGATCAACGATGGCAACAATGGGAATATCATGAGGATCCACACAGACAAATTTGCGTTTCTTTTCCACATCAGTGATCACGTAGTTGATGGTAACTTCCGCTGCCGTACCTGCTGTGGTGGGAACGGCGATAATCGGTACGCTTGGTTTTTTAGTGGGAGCCACTCCTTCTAAGCTTCTTACATCTTCATATTCCGGATTTGCAATGATGATGCCGATTGCTTTGGCCGTATCCATGGAAGAGCCGCCGCCGACCGCTATGATATAATCCGCTCCTGACGTTTTAAATGCCTCTACCCCTGTCTGGACATTTTCGATGGTCGGGTTTGGCTTGATATCTGAATAGATCTCATAATCCATTTCGTTTTCTTCCAGGATCTTTGTGATCTTTGAGGTTACGTTAAACTTAATTAAGTCGGGATCTGATGCAAGAAATGCCTTTTGAAATCCTCTTCTTTTTACCTCGCCCGGAATCTCTAAAATTGCACCGGAGCCGTGATATGATGTTTCGTTTAATACAATCCTGTTTGCCATGATAACCTCTCCTTCTCCTTAATAAATTGACATGTTATTATGTTATTATTTTAACAACATGTAGGCAAAAAATAAAGTTACAATCCGTATACTTTGTAACAATTGTTACAAAAGACACAAACTGTAACTTTTCCTTTATGGCAATCATGACTAAATCAGGCCTACTTCTGAAAATACCGTTTCCAGCTTGGGCGGCATGGCTTCTGTCAGACTTTCCGCCATCTCGGACGGAGTCTGCTTCATGCCCGAAAGGACCCATTTCACCGTCATGTATACAGAACCTCTGCAATACATCTCAAGAAGAAACTGGATTTCCTCAGAAAGCATCTCCTGTCTCTTCCTGGTGATGAGTTCCGTATAAAATCCCATGATCAGTTCAAAATCATGTTCTTTTAAAGAGTTATAATCGTCGGAACGGAACGCCTCCGTAAAGAATACCTTTTCCTTTTTGATGAATTCGAATTTTTCCTTCAGGCTCTGACGTACGGTTTTGTCAACCCCTATCTGGGCAAAAGATTCCAGCACCAGCTTATCAAAATACCAGTTGATCAAATCGTACTTATCCTTAAAATTACGGTAAAAGGTTTGTCTAGTCATCCCACATCCATCCACAATGTTCTGGACCGTAATCTTATCAACGGGCTTGGCTTTCATGCAATCCTTTATGGAATCAGCCAGACGGTATTTTGTTTTTTCACTTTTCCTTGGATTGTCAGTCATGTTCCGCTCCTGTCCTGTTCATTCTACTTCATCTATTTTACCATAGGTTCCCAGGTTTGTGAACACTCTCATACTCGGATAGTCTCCTGACTTGCCAATTAAAGCTTTGTAATGTCCATGGTATACACAGGTCCTCCATACGTATAGTAACTCCTTAAATCCACCTCATGAAGGACTCCGTCAAGCTTAACCACAGCCGGAATATCCCGTTCTATATATTCCAGGCTCAAGCGGTTTTTGATGCAGTAATTTTCCAGGACAGAGAAAAATTCTTCTTTAGTGCCTGGCTTTTCATTTAAATCAATAACAAGGGTACGTCCTCCCTTTGCTTTATTCAGTTCATTGGCAGTACGCTTTGCATAAAGGTAATTTAACGCCCATCTCCCAACAAGCACCACAGCATCCGATAAGATCATGTATCTTAAATAATCCGGAAGAAATGCAGCAAGAAACAATAAGAGAACTAATAAAATATCAAACCAGTACATAAAAGCCATGCCCCGCAGCCAGCTTAAATCCATTTCAGGCAGCTGTTTTAAGAGCTGGAGCAGGCAGCCTGCCGCAAGATAAATGAGAAAAAAAAGGCCCAGGCGGTCCATGATAATCTCCAGCCCCTGTCTACCGGAGAAAAGCCAAAGTCCCATTAAAGCACCTACAAATAAAATCATCCCCAAATCGGCTCCGGAAAACATAATTTCCCAAAAAAGCTCTCTTTTTCCCTCGTTTCTATTCATAATGCCTCGCCTCCAAAATCCTGTCTTTTACCTCTTTTAAATATTTCCTGGAAATATAAGTCACCTGGGAATTTATCATAGAGACCTTCATAAGCCCATTGAGCATAGGAGTATAGGTCCTTACCTTATCTATATTCATGATTACAGACTTGGATATCCGGATAAAATTAGACGGAAGAAGCCGCTCCAGTTCGTAAAGTCTCCTATTTGTCTCATAGGTTTCCTCTTTCGTATGGACCACCTGCTTTTCCTTCACCGTTTCAATCAAATAAATTTCTGGGCTCGGAACCCGGCAGATTTTCTCTTCCCTATGGCACAAGAGCGTTATCGACCGGAACAAATCCTGTTCTAAATATTCCGCAAGACGGTCCACCGCCTCATCCCGCTTATGGATGTACAGCTCCGCAGATTCTTCCGCATCATGGCTGACTGTTTTAATATTGACCTTCATACTGCTTCCTCCTGACTGCCAGTTCATCATATCATATTAGAACCGGTTTTTACAGGGATTATGGGTAAGTGGCCGGTTTTAAACGGTAAGAAGCTAAAACAGGGTATTTTGCCGCCGCCTTTACGGCAGACTGCAAAATACCCTGTTTTTTATTCCCACAATACAATCTTTCCCATATCAAGGGATTCCTGCACTTTAATGATCCTCTGATTGGATGACCCTTTAAACCGCAGCTTTAAATCCTTTTTTTCCACTTCAAACTTTCCGTCTACCAGGACATCCAGACAGTCTAAGATCCGCCTTGTCTCTGGAAGCTTTCCGGCCATGTCCCCCAGAATATCCTTTTCAAAATCATAGCCGGTGTAGCACCAGATCGTCTTTTCCGGAAAACGCTCCTTTACTTTCTCTATCAAAGACAGGATGCCCTTCTGATTTTTGGGATCCATAGGCTCTCCCCCCAGCAGGCTTAAGCCTGCGATATAGGGATGGTCTAAATATTCCAGTATCTTTGAGCCGGTTTCCGGACCATATTCCTGGCCGTAATGAAAATCCCAGGCTTCGGAATTAAAACACTCCTTACAGCAGTGATTGCATCCGCTGACAAACAAAGACACCCTGACCCCTGGGCCGTTCGCTACATCCGTAGGCTTTATGGTTGCATAATTCATGGCACACCTCCTATAGATGAAGAACCCTGGATTTGATCTCCTTTGTCTTTCCGGTGTTCCAGAAATTCTCTCCCAGATAACCGCAGGTTCTTCTGGTCACATTCATCCGCTTCCTATCTTTGTTATGGCACTGAGGGCATTCCCAATCCATATCTTCATTGATGATGATCTCACCGTCAAAACCGCATTCCTGGCAATAATCTGATTTGGTGTTAAACTCTGCGTACTGGATGTTATCGTAAATGAATTTCACCACTTCTTCCATTGCTTCCAGATTGTTCCGCATATTGGGAACCTCCACATAGGAAATGGCTCCGCCGGAGGAAATATTCTGGAACTGGCTTTCAAAGGTGAATTTGCTGAATGCATCAATGGATTCCCGCACATCAACGTGATAAGAGTTGGTGTAATAACCCTTGTCCGTCACATCAGGTATGTTTCCAAACCGCTCACGGTCAATTTTGGCAAACCGGTAGCAGAGAGATTCCGCCGGTGTCCCGTATAAGCCAAAGCCAAGACCGGTCTGCTTTTTCCACTGGTCTACAACCTTCCGCATATAATTCATGACGCGAAGAGCAAACTCTTCTCCTACCGGATCTGTCTGGCTGACCCCCTTCATAAGCTTTGTTGTCTCATAAAGGCCGATGTATCCCAAAGATATGGTAGAATAGCCATTTTGAAGGAGCCGGTCGATCGTTTCACCTTTTTTAAGCCTTGCAATGGCGCCGTACTGCCAGTGAATCGGACTTACATCGGAAAGAGTGCCTTCCAGGGACTTATGTCTGCACATCAGAGCCTCGTAGCATAGATCCAGACGTTCATCCAAAATCTTCCAGAACGTATCTTCGTCTCCCTTTGCCTGAATACCAATCTGCGGCAGGTTAAGGCTTACCACTCCCTGATTAAATCTTCCCTCAAACTTGTAATTGCCATTCTCATCCTTCCATGTAGACAGGAAGCTCCGGCAGCCCATGCAGCTGAATACATTCCCCTCGTAATTTTCCCGCATTTTCTTAGCAGAAATATAATCCGGGTACATGCGTTTAGAAGAGCATTTCACTGCCAGCTTCGTTATGTAATCATATCTTCCGCCCTTTAAGCAGTTACTCTCATCTAAAACATAAATCAGTTTAGGAAATGCAGGAGTGACATATACGCCTGCTTCGTTCTTGATCCCCTCAAGCCTCTGGCGGAGTACCTCCTCCACGATCAGGGCATTTTCCTTTAAGTATTCGTCGTTATCATCTAGGCATAGGAACAGAGTTACAAAGGGTGCCTGTCCGTTGGTTGTCATTAAGGTGTTGATCTGGTACTGAATGGTCTGGACACCGGATTTTAACTCATCTCTCAGACGGATGGCAGCCATCTTTTCCACCATCTCAGGAGAAATCGTATCCCCGAATTCTACACGGATCTGCTTATGGAATTTATCATTGCTTTTTCTTAAATATTTTCCCAAATGACGGATATCTACGGACTGGCCGCCGTACTGGTTACTGGCAACAGCCGCTATGATCTGGGTCATGACCGTACACGCCACCTGAAAACTCTTAGGACTCTCGATCATTTTTTCATTCATCACGGTGCCGTTATCCAGCATATCACCGATATTGATCAGACAGCAGTTAAAAATCGGCTGTACGAAATAATCCGCATCGTGGAAGTGAATGGAGCCCTGGTCATGGGCAAGAGAAATCCTCTCCGGAAGCAGCATTCTTCTGGTTAAGTCTCTGGACACCTCTCCCGCGATGTAATCTCTCTGAGTCGATGCCAGAATGGTATTCTTGTTGGAATTTTCCTCTGCCAGTTCCTTGTTCTCATTTTTAATCAGCTTTAAGATAGACTCATCGGTTGTGTTTGCCTTCCGAAGCAGAGCCCTCTGGTAACGGTAAATGATGTATTTTTTGGAAAGCGTATATTTGTTCTTATTTACCAGACTGCTCTCGATCATGTCCTGAATTGCTTCCACACTGATCACGCCTTCGTTATCTCTCTCCACATGATCCAGTATTGTATCAATCATTTCCTCTCCGGCCCGCTCAGAAGCTTCCACCTCTGCATTGGCTTTCCGAATGGCTGTAATGATTTTATCCCTGTTATATTCCACAATTCTGCCGTCACGTTTTTGAACTTTAATCATCCCTGTCACCTTAACCTCTTCTATATTTTGTATCTCTAAGTTTTGAATCACTACATATAGTGCCTATCTCATTATACACCACAACTAAAAAAAGTAAAGGGTAATTTTTCTTGTTTATCGAATGAAATTTGTTCTTGGGATTTCTTCCCAGGCGGGAAGGCTGATTCCTGCGGCCTTTCCTACCTCAAGACATTTTAAAAGCCATGCCATATTTTTTCCGAGAGCTCTCATGGTGTGAAGCCCTTCCAAATCCTGTTCCACCTCCTGAGGCGTAAATCCGTGAACCATGTTCCAGTAAGTGGAAGAAACCACCGGCATCTGGGCAATGGTGAAATATTTGTTTAAAACATCAAGAGAAGCTGTGGTTCCTGCTCTCCGGGCGGACACAACAGCTGCTCCAGGCTTAAAGGCAAAATCCCTTCCTGCATAAAACAAACGGTCCAGGAAGGAAAGCACGGTGCCGTTGGGAGAAGCATAATGAACAGGGGAACCTACGATCAGCCCATCCGCTGTTTCCATTTTATCAAGCACCTGATTAACCAAATCATAAGTAAATACGCATCTTCCTGTTTCTGAACACTTCTGGCAGGCAATACATCCATGGACAGACTGGCTCCCTACGTGAAGGATCTCTGTCTCAATGCCTTCCTCATTCAAGGCCCATTCCACCTCAAGGAGGGCACGGTTGGTACAGCCTCTCTCATGAGGGCTCCCATTTAACATTAGTACTTTCATCACTTATCCATCCTTTCATTCAATTAACTATATATCCAAAAGCCCCAATAAATCCTCTTTGGTCAGATTACTTAAGGACACGGTTCCCTCTGTTATAATCTGTTCCGCCAAATCTTTTTTGGATTCCTGAAGCTTTAAAATATTTTCCTCAATCGTCCCCTTTGTGATCAGCTTGAATACGCTCACCTGCTTCTCCTGGCCGATCCGGTGGGCCCGGTCCGTGGCCTGGTTCTGAGCTGCCACATTCCACCATGGATCAAAGTGTATGACCACATCCGCCGCAGTCAGGTTAAGTCCTGTACCGCCTGCCTTTAAGGAAATCAGGAATAAGGGGATCTCATCATCTTTAAAGGAATTTACCATATGGAGCCTATCTTCTTTCGGAGTTGCTCCGGTCAGCATATAGTATGGAACCGCCTCTTTTTTCAGCCTTTGACCGATCACATCAAGCATAGAGGTAAACTGGGAAAAGAGCAGGATCTTGTGCCCGCCTTCTACCCCGTTCCGAACCAGGTCAATGCAGGTTTCCAGCTTTGCAGATGCGCCTCTGTAATTATCATAGCACAAATGAGGATCACAGCAGATCTGACGGAGTCTGGTAAGAGCCGAAAGGATCTGGATGTTATCCCTTCCCGAACTGCCATCTAAATTTTCAAGCTCCTGCTTTAAGCGGAATGCGTTTGCCGCATACAGCTCTTTTTGCTCTTTGTCAAAAGCGGAATAAACAATGGTTTCCAGCTTGTCCGGCAATTCTTTCAGCACATCTTTCTTAAGCCGCCTTAAGAGGAAGGGGCCGATCAGGCGGTGAAGGCTCTCCAGCGCCGGCCGTTCCTGCTCCCTGACAATGGGAAGTTCATATTCTTTTTTAAATTTCCGATAGGAGAAAAGAAATCCCGGCATCAAGAAATCATAAATGCTCCATAGCTCTGATAAACGGTTTTCAATGGGAGTACCGGTTAAAGCAAACCGGTTTCCTGCCTCAATGCTTTTTACCGCTCTTGCACTCTGTGTGGATGCATTTTTGATGTACTGGGCCTCATCAATGACCTGAAACCGGAAGAACTTATCCTTATAAAGATCAATATCCCGTTTTAATAAGTCATAGGATGTGATCAGCACATCTTCCTCATCCGTATGCATTAACAGCTCTTCCCGCTCTCCTGCCTGGCCGGTGATCGTAGTAACTTTAAGAGAAGGAGCAAAAATGTGAAATTCATTCTCCCAGTTGTATACCAAGGATGCAGGGCAGACGATAAGGGAAGTCGTATGTTCTTTTTTACCTGCTTCATCAAGGAGCAGGGCTATGATCTGGATGGTCTTTCCAAGTCCCATATCATCGGCAAGGATTCCGCCAAAGCCATAGCTATCCAACGTCTTAAGCCAGCGGTATCCCGTCTTTTGATATCCTCTCAGTACATGGCGCAGAGGCTGGGGGACCTCAAAATCACTGTCCTCCACAGACTTCATTCCCCGAACCACCGCCTTATAGAGCTGGTCCCGGTAAAGGGTAATGCCGTTTCCTTCTTTTAAAATGCTGTCCAGATAAAGCGCCCTGTATTTGGGTAGGCGGAACGACTTGCCCAGCTTGTCAGGGTCAGCAGATAAGCCCTCAATCAGCTTTGCAACCGTCATAAGCCCGTTGTCGTCAAGACTTATAAATTCTCCGCTCTTTAAGCGGTAATACTTCTTTTTCTGGCTATATACTTCCAAAAGCCTGCTTAAGTCCTCTCCTGACAGCCCTGCCGTATCCACGTCCAGTTCCAGCCAGTTCCCTACACTCCGGACTCCGATGGATACCTTGGGAGGAGGAAGAACTTTTAACTTTTTAAAGGATTCGGAAAAATAAACCTCTCCCAACGCCATGAATTCTCTCATCCCGGAAGTGAGTAACCGGTATACCGCTTCCTCATCATCCCGAATGGCCGGATATTCCGATTCATATTCCTTATATTTAAAGTAGCGGGTTATCAGGCGGCTGATGCGGAACTCTCCCGGCACATCCCGGCACACGGTGCGGGGCAGGCGCTCATCTTCCACCGGCTGGAAGGAATAGTCCCCATAGGAAAGGGTCGGCTTTAAAATCAGTCCGCCCTGCCCATCGGAATCAAAGTCAAACCTCGCCTTTAACTCCTCCGGTTTATAAGCTTCCAGATCCAGTTCTTTGGAATCAATGGTGCAGTAGGCAGCAATCCTTTTTAAAACCCGTTCATAAAAAAGAGGCATATCCTTGTCATTGATTTCCGTTTCATAAGAAGGTTTAAATCCTTCCATCATCTGCCCCAGAAACACGGAGAGGGCCTCACTGCAGGGCTGGTCACAGCAGTATAAGTATTTCATATCTGCAAGATATAAGCGGTGTTCCCCCTCAAAGGTCAAAAGCTCCCGGTCAACAGAAACAAAAACTCCATCCCGTCCCTGACGCTTTACCGTAACCTTTAAGTTGGGATTGCGGTCAACGATCATCAGCTGCCGCTTCTGCCCCTTGTAATCCTCAAATTCCAGGGTCTCTCCCATCATGATTCCAAAGAAACGGTCCCGGTTTGCGCGGCTTAAATTTAAAAACCGCAGAACAGGTTTTGTGGAAAAGGAACTTTTCTGAAACTGTTCATAATGCTCACAATATGCATTTACGATCTCCAGTACAAATTCCAGAAGGGGGCGGCTCTCTTTCGCAAAGGCAGAAGGGCTGTGATGAAACGCCAGATTTTTGCCGTATTCCACATAGGTGCCGTTTTCTACCGCATTTGCAAATGCAGCCAGATCCTTCACCATGTAGAGCCGGTCCTTTCCAAGCTTAAACTCCAGCTTCACTTCTCTTCGGCTGATGAGGAGGGATAGGGAAAGTTTCACCTGTTCCTCTTCTCCCTCGCTCATGATCCGGGACACCTCCCGGTTGGTATATTCCCGGATCATGGCTCTTGCCTGCTGGGAAGTGAGTACAGGCCTTCCAGGGTTTGACTCCTGCTCTTTATACACCTCAAACAGAGCTTTGCAGTGAGGACACATCCCCCGGTAAGAATTTCCCTGGGCACAAGAACAAGAGTAGTCAAAAACCTGACTACCCTTGATATGCAAATTTGCCTTATATTCCTTTCCCTGATCCTCCACCAGGGCACTGACACCTGATTCACCCTTCCAGAAGGTATTTGTCGTCAAGTGTGATACTCTCATAGTTCCTCACATCCGTTCACCATTACATTCGTTCCGGCGCCTCGATTCCCAGTACGCCAATGCATGCATTTAATACATCCTTGGTTAGCCTGATTAAACGAATCCAGGATGCCTGCCGTTTTTTATCCTCTTCGGATATGATCTTGGTATCATGGTAAAAACGGTTAAAAGCATTGGCAAGTTCATAAATGTACTGGCATATTTTATGGGGCGCAAGCTCCGTAAAGCCTGTTTCCATGATTTCATTATATCTGGAAAGCTGGAGCATCAAGTCTTTTTCTGCCTCCGATGCAGCTGCAAGAATCTGCTCCTCACCCTGGTATTTATCCTCAAGGCCCTGGTATTTTGCCAGAATGGACTTTATTCTTACGATCGTATAAAGGATGTAAGGGCCGGTATTCCCCTCAAAGGATACGAAACGGTCCATATCAAACACATAATCCTTGGATGCCTGATTAGACAGATCCCCATACTTTAAGGCTGCCATTCCCACGATCTTTGATGTTTCCTCCGCCTCTTTCTCAGAAACGGTACGGTTCTCCATGATCTTTTCATAAGCTGCCTGGCTGATATCAGAAATCAGTGTTTCCAGACGCATAACTCCACCGTCCCTTGTCTTAAATGGCTTACCGTCTTTTCCGTTCATGGTTCCAAAGTAAAGATGAGACATCTTTTTATCCTGTGATACAAAGCCTGCCTTTTTCGCCACACGGAACACCTGGACAAAATGCAGTTCCTGGCGTTTATCCGTAAGATAGATGTACCAGTCAGGCTTTATATCTTTCTCACGTTCAATGATGGTTCCAAGATCAGAAGTAGAATAAAGGGCTGCACCGTCAGATTTTCTTACAATACAGGGAGGAAGTTCTTTGGTATCCCCCTCTTCTCCAATATCCACAACAAGGGCTCCCTGGCTTTCATAAGCAAGGCCCTTATCTTCCAGCTCCTTTATTAAACCGGCAATATAGG
Organism: Lacrimispora sphenoides; assembly: GCF_900105215.1. Taxonomy (NCBI): domain Bacteria; kingdom Bacillati; phylum Bacillota; class Clostridia; order Lachnospirales; family Lachnospiraceae; genus Lacrimispora; species Lacrimispora sphenoides. Next base: position 1,915,840 of record NZ_FOIP01000002.1, read on the forward strand.
GTTCCGCATCGCTTTCCCCTTTCCATAGATCAAAGGAAACATTGAGATTTCCGTAATTTTTCTTTAAATCAGAAACAGATACTTCTATAATATGACGCCAGATGGAACGGTAAGGTTTAAAACCGTTTTGCAGTTTCAAAGTGGCATCATGAGCTCTGGTGCTGAATTCCTCATCGGATTTGGCTTTTGAACTGGCCGCAGGGTATATCTCTTCCAGCTCACTGATGGTAAAGGGTGCTTCCTTTGGATACTCTCCTTCATAGGACTCGTCAAAATAAGGCAGCTCCGGTTTTCTGTCTTTAAGCTCCTCAATGATCAGTCCCATCTGAAGGCCCCAGTCTCCAAGGTGAACATCTCCAATGACATGATGTCCAAGGAATCGGCCCATTCTCTTAATACTCTCCCCGATAACCGCGGAACGAAGATGGCCTACGTGCAGAGGCTTTGCAACATTGGCACCGCCGTAATCCACCACAATTGTCATGGGGTTTTCTGTTCTTTCACAGCCGCACTGTTCTTCGTCAGCCATGCCGTTCATATAGTCTGCCAGATAATCTGAATTGAGCTTTAAATTGATAAATCCCGGCATCACTGCATCCACTGCAGCAAATACATGACTGGCGGCAAGCTTTTCCACCACTTCTGATGCTATATCAAACGGTTTCTTTTTATAAGCCTTGGCTGCTGCCATGGCTCCGTTACACTGGTATTCGCAAAGGTCCGGACGATTAGATAAGGTTACCTTTGCATAAGCCTCATCGTATCCGCAGTTCGCAAATGCTGCCTTCATCTCTGCTGTAATCAAATCAAGAATCTTCTTCATCAGTTCCTGGTCTCCTTTTTCTATTCCAGATATTTCTACGCTAAATATTAATTATATTACAAGTGACCTTAAAAATCAAATTCTTTTCCCTTTTCTTTTCCAAAACTGTACTGCTCCATGATCTTCAGCAACATGGACAGGAATAGGTGATCCGGTAATAAAATAAGCGCCTTTTTAAGTTATGAGGATCGCACAATCCTTATCTTTTCCCAAAAAGGTGCTTTCTTTTTATTATTTTATCATATTTACCTTCTATGCTTGCAATATTCTCTCTTTGCATTTCCCCGTATTTAAATATTTTCCCGTATTATTCTGCACGGATTGCCATATGCAATCTGATGATCAGGTATATCTTTTGTCACAATGCTCCCTGCACCAATCACAACGTTATTCCCAATGGTTACACCGGGCATAATAATCGCACCGCCTCCAATCCAAACATTGTTACCAATGACAACAGGCGTACTTTAAATCATAAAAACAACGCAGGAATATTAGAACGATCCTTTCTACGTTGTTTTCTCAATATCATACATAATTAATAAAAGGACCTTGCAGATCGCCCGGTCCTTTTCCTTTTATACTCTGGACAGGTATTCACCTGTACGTGTATCAATCTTAATCTTGTCACCCTGATCTACAAATAAGGGAACATATACTACCGCACCGGTCTCAACCGTAGCTGGCTTGGTAGCTCCCTGAGCGGTATCACCCTTGAATCCCGGCTCTGTATCTGTAATAACCAACTCCACGAATAACGGAGGCTCTACGGAGTATACCTTACCATTATAAGAACATACCTTAACCGTCTCATTCTCTTTTACAAACTTTAACGCATCACCGATAATATCTGGAGATAACGCCATCTGCTCATAGGTATTCGTATCCATAAAGTTATGAAGATCTCCATCAGCATACAGATACTGCATGTCAAATCTATCGATTCTTGCCTGTGGGAACTTCTCTGTCGGGCGGAATGTGCGCTCGTTAATGCCGCCGTTTAACACATCTTTAATCTTAGTTCTTACGAATGCAGCACCCTTTCCAGGTTTTACATGCTGGAACTCCATAATCTGATAAACAGTACCCTCGATCTCCAATGTGATACCGTTTCTAAAATCACCCGCTGATATCATAAATGATATTCCTCCTTGAATTTCTCTTCTTAACCTTTTATATTCTATACTATAACAAATACATTTTCAACAGTTTTTTACAAATATCTCCCTTTTCTTGAATCGGAGCAATTATTTTCCTGTTAAATAATCCATTGCAAGAGCATATCCCTTAAGCCCCAGACCAACTACTTGTCCGGTACAAACAGGCGCCGTCACTGATGTATGGCGGAACTCCTCTCTCTTATGGACATTGGATATATGGACTTCAACCTTGGGAATCTCTACGGAACCCAGGGCATCTCTAACGGCATAGCTGTAATGGGTAAACGCTCCGGGATTAATGATGATCCCTTCTGTTCCATTGTGATATGCCTCCTGAATTTTATCGATGATTCCACCTTCATAATTACTCTGAAAGACTTCCAGCTCATGACCTTCTCTTTGCGCTTTTTCTTCCAGCATGGATACCAGCGCATGATAATCCTCTGTTCCGTATATTCCTTTTTCGCGGATTCCTAAAAAGTTTAGATTCGGCCCGTTTAATACAAGAATTTTCATATCCTTTTACCACCTTTTCTCCCATGCTTTCCGGGCAAAGCATCTCCAGTATGTCCCGGATCAGCCAGCTTGTCCGAACCGTCTCATCCTTATTATAACCTGTCAGGCTGTCTTTTACCCGTCAGAAATGTTCTTTCACCTGACACAGTTCACTTTTTTCTTTTCTTATCTCTGTGATAAAAATACAGCACAACTGCTTCTAAATATCTCTTTAAAACAATTTGGATTTCTTCTTTTGGATGAATCGGCCTGACCAGAATGCTGTAGATTCCGGCTCTTTTGGCTCCATAAACATCGGTAAAAAGCTGATCCCCCACAAAAACCGTATGTTTCGCATCCGTTTTCATGAACTCCATCGCTTTTTGATAGCCTTTTCTCCAGGGCTTGTTTCCTTTATAAATATAATGAGGGCTGCCCGCAGCCCTGGCAAAGGAAGCCACTCTCGGCTCTTTGTTGTTGGAAAGGAGGCAGGATTCCATCCCAAGCTTATGCAGATGTAAAAACAATTTCTTAGCTCTTTCATCTGCGGGCGCACCATGGGGCACCAGAGTATTGTCAATATCAAAAATCACACCTCTGATCCCACTCTTATATAATTCTTCGAAGGATATGTCGTATGCTGATGCCGCATCTTCATCCGGATAAAATACTTTAAACATATATCTCCTACTTCTTTAACAGTTTTCCTATTTCTTCCATAAAAGTACTCACGTCTTTAAATTCCCTGTATACGGAAGCAAAGCGCACATAAGCAACTTCATCCACTTCCTGCAGCTTTTTCATGACAAGCTCTCCGATCACCGTACTTTCCACTTCTTTTTCTTCACGGTTGAAAACCTGGGTTTCAATCTCGTCTACCATGGAATCAATCTGCTGGGATGATACCGGCCGCTTATGGCAGGAATGAAGAATTCCTGATTCTATTTTTGAACGGTCATAAACTTCTCTGGAATTATCCTTCTTAATAACCATAAGGGGCATGGTCTCAAGCTTTTCATAGGTGGTAAACCTCTTTCCGCACTTCTCGCATTGTCTGCGGCGTCTGATTGAGCTGTTGTCGTCTGCCGGTCTGGAATCAATGACCTTGGTGTCTGCTTCATTGCAAAATGGACATTTCACGTTTCTGGTCCTCCTGTCTACGGACTGTAATTTTAGTGTCACGAATCGAACTTCGTTTTATATATCATAGCTTACAATCCAAAGAACCGCAAGCCCATCCTCCTTATATCCCGCATCTTTCCGTTGCCTTTTCCAAATCCACATTTACAAGGATGATGTCCGGGCCCACCTGCCTTATGTCGCAAAAGGGAATGATAAACTCCTTTTCCCTGACTAAAAAGCCGCAAAAGCACCCTGGTCCTGGTACAATTATGGCTAAAAGGCATCCTGTTTCCATATCAAAATCCACATCACCAACATAACCGAGGCGTCTGCAGTCACAGATATTAATTACCTCTTTTTGTTTTAGTTCACAAATTCGCATAGGATACACCTCCTTAGTATATTCTATGCGCATACCTCATGCATGACACGGCTCTACCATTGATTTTCCTGGTTCCACATGGATTCAAAGGAAATTTCCTCACCTCTTCCGGGGGTGTTCCTAGAAAGCCGATCCTTAAGATCAAAATAATATTCTGTCATAGTAGCTTGAATGTAAGGGATGATCCAGAGAAAGCCAATACCCATGGAACAGTATCCCAGTACTACCATACCGATGAAGCTTATGAAAAGGTAAAAATAGCCTCCCTTATTGCCCTTCATCATAGCTGCACTTTCCTTAAGGCTCCCAATTACCCTTAAATCCGGAGATTCGATGAGAAGGTACATGGACTGGGATAAATACAGCATTGTTATGATATTTCCAATTAGCAGAAGCAGGTACGTTAGTACCAGCAGTACTATCATGACAGGTATAAAATCAGTGATGACAGCTACAATGAGTACAACAAAGTACGGTATCCCCCAGGCAAATCCAATGAAAAGATTTATAAAGTAAAGTCCTAAAAACCTATGGGGCTTGTTCTGAAAAGCAAAGAGTAAGTCAGACAGTTTGGTGGCATGACCATTGCATATATCCATATAAATCTTAAGTACTCCTGGTTTTAAAAGACCGTATACAGAGAGAATGATCAGGAGTGAGATATAAACCCCTGCCTTCAGGATCACATTTCCTGCCGATACGCTGCCGCCATAAAAAAAAGGATCTCTTACCAGTCCCATAGAAAAGGACGTTAAAATATACACCAGGGTTATAGCCAGAAGAATGGCGTATTCAATAAACTGGATGCCGATACACAAACCGTATCGGCCTTTCAAGGACCGCTTTGCACGGCTTTTAAGTTCTGATGATGAAGTTTTCATGAAAACACACCTCCCAGCCCCAGGCCACTCATCGCCGCAGTTCCCACAAATACGATTATAACCAATACTACAAGCACAATGGCAATGGATGAAGTAATAAGGCCTGCCTTTGCATAGCCTTCAAACCTGTCTTCTGTTCTGGAAAGCAGGGCAAACAGAATTCCAAGGCTTCCGAAAATCAATCCTCCGTAACAGCAGCAGGAGGTTATAATTCCAAGAATCCCCATGACCAGAGAGGCAAGGGCCATGTTGCTCTGTACCGGACTCTCTGGCTGTTTATATACGGCTCCGCGATCCCAATCCTGGTTTTCCTGCCAGGAACCATCTTGATTATCCTGATCCATTTCTATCATCTCCCTTTCTGTCATAATATATAACTTATTCAAATTTGCATGGCAAGTGAAGATAAAAGGGCTGCTTTTCAGCCTGTTCATCTGATCTTACGAAGCAATTGAGGATAAAAAGCGCATGCTTTTTGCGCCGTCCATCCGATAATCGAAAGGGCTTTTACTTTCGATTATATGGCAATTATACAATATTTTCCATTATCTGTAAAATTAATATTTTATTTGACGATAAGCCTGCGAATGAAATTCTGCAAAAACAGTCGCGAATAGGGAGCTTTATCATTCATTAAAAAGAACATTCTCCAGCGGATATCCGTTAAAGAATGTTCTTTTCTCCTGCTAAAAAACCTCTATCCCTCTTCGTTCACCGAAGCAATCCCTCTTCCTTAAGAATCTGCTCAAGCCGCCTGGTTTCTCCCTCCGTGGCCTCCTGCATGGGTCGGGCGCAAACGGACTTCATGGGTACCCCGCAAAGCGCCATGGCCTTTTTTATAATAGGTACAAATTGCTCTCCCACATCATATACAGCCATAAGCCTGTCAATCTTCATCTGGTATTCCCGCAGCAGTCCGAAATCCTCCCTCCTGGCCGCCTCAGCAAGAGCAGAGGCTGTCTCCGGCGCAAAATTGGATAACCCGGCGATACAGCCGTCTCCACCGCTTATCACATTATGGGAGAAGAATTCATCAAATCCTGAATAAACCAGGAATTCAGGAAATTCTCTCTTTACAGTCTGAATCAAAGCTCTGGTATGCCCCATGACATCCACGGTGTCCTTAATCCCCACAATATTCTTCCTCCTGCGGGCCAGTTCAAGAACCACCTGAGGCTTTAAGTCATAACCGGTTCTGGCAGGGAAATTATACAGCAGCAGCGGGCCTTCTATCCTTCCGGCCAGGGTATCATAAAAGTCCAGAACAGCGCTGTCCGGCAGGTTAAAGTAATAGGGAGAGATGACCATAACTCCATCCGCACCCTGCTCCAGGGCATAGCGGGACAGCTCTACACATTCCTCAAAAACAGTACCGCCGGTCCCTACATAAACCATTACCCGATGATCCACGTAAGCAAGGGCCTCCCGGATCATCCGTTTCTTCTCTTCCAGCGGAATGGCAAAGAACTCCCCGATACTTCCAAGAATCAGGATTCCATCCATTCCTCCTGCTATAAGATGGTCGTATAACTGCCTATTGGCCTCCATATCCACATGAAAGTCACTTGTAAATGCCGTCACTGCCGGTGTTATATATTTTGCATTCATCTAAACTGCCATCCTCCCTTTCTCATTGAGTACGGTTATCAGATTGGCCTGGATATCTCTTCCCGTACTCCTTCGTCCCTTACCCTTCATATCCTGCTCCTTCCATGGCTGAAAGGGCATCCCTGGTGTATCTTGCCAATATCCCTTTCCGCTTCGGTCTGGGAATGATCCCCTCTTTTTTCCTCTCTTCAAGCACAATCTCAATCTCCTTAAGCGTCCGTTCCTCCCCCTGGATTCCTGTCAGATTCAGGGTCCTGTCCTTCACACTGTAGGAAATGATGTCGCCGTCTCTTACAAAGGCAAGAGACCCTCCTGCTGCTGCTTCCGGAGACACATGACCGATAGCAGGTCCTCTTGTGGCTCCTGAAAACCTGCCGTCCGTTACCAGGGCCACACTTCCATTGAGCTCATGATCACAGACAATTGCCTCAGTCGTCATGAGCATTTCCGGCATGCCGCTGCCCCTTGGCCCTTCATAGCGGATCACAATGATATCACCTTTGCGGATCTCCTTTTTCACCACTGACTGGTAAGCATCCTCCTCACAGTCAAAGACTCGTGCCCTTCCTTTATGCTCCCACATCTCCCTGACACATGCGGCATATTTGATGACTGCTCCCTCGGGTGCCAGATTACCCCTCATAACAGCGATGGAGCCCTTTTCAACGGCTTCACTGACCGGGAAGATAACCTGTTCCCGCTTCAGTCCGTAATTGCTCAGATAACCTGCATAACGCTCGTAAAAGCCGTCCTTCTCCAAATCTTCCAGATTTTCTCCCAGCGTCCTGCCTGTGACTGTCATTACATCAAGATGCAGCAGATCCCTTAGTTCCCGTTCTACCATGGGAATTCCGCCTGCGAACCAGAAGGCTTCTGTCAGATGCTGACCGCTGGGGGTGATATTTCCGATGTGGGGGATCCGGTGATTGATCTCATCAAATTTTTCCGGTGCGACCAGGAGCCCAAGCTCTCTTGCCAGGGAAGTGAGATGAATGACTCCATTGGTAGACCCTCCGATTGCACTATGGATCATGATGGCATTCTCAAATGCTTCCTTTGTCATGATCTGGCTGGGACGGATATCCTTCTCCGCCAGCTTCATTATGGTTTGGCCTGCCCTGCGCGCCCATGCCAGGATATCCCGCATGGTGGCAGGAATTAACGCAGAGCCTGGCAGCGCCATGCCCAGGGCTTCCGCCATGCATTGCATGGTACTGGCCGTTCCCAGAAACGTACATGCGCCGGCCGAGGGGCATCCCGTCAGCTTGTAATCCCTTATTTCCTGCGGAGTAATAGCCCCTTCCCGCTTCTGGCGCAGGGATATGTCTCCTGCCACCAGGGAAGTCGTCATCCCCGGCCCGTTCCTCATGCTCCCGCCAGGTATAAATATAGAAGGAATGTCAAGCCGGGCCGCTGCCTTTAATTGGGCAGGTATGGATTTGTCACAGGATGACGCAAGTACCATTCCGTCCCATGGATACACAGAACCGTGGAGTTCTATCATATCGCAGATAGCCTCTCTGGAGGCCAGTATGTAATTCATTCCATTATGTCCCTGGGCGCAGCCGTCGCAGATATCCGTAGTATGATACCCGGCAGGATACCCGCCTTTTTCAAACACACCGTATTTTACCTGTTCCATGAGCCCCGAAAGATGCACGCTGCCCGGATGGCTGTCCCCATAGGCATCCTCAAGCAAAATCTGAGGCTTCTTTATATCTTCCTCATCCCAGCCGCTTCCCATCTGCAGGGCGTCAAACTGAGCCCACAGCTCCCGCTGGGGCGCGCTTTTCTGCTTCATATTCATTTATATTACCTCTCCGATTTCTCTCCATACGCTTTTATATCCTTGCCTTCTACCCATGTCACATCAATTAAGTATTCCTTCTCAAGCTCTCTCCCCTCCACTGCGTCCGCCAGTTTGTCCACCAGTGTCCTGCCTATCACCTGACAGTTCTGGTCCACAATGCCTGTAATCAGGCCCTCATCCACACCGGCTGCCAGAGTAGGGGAATAATCGAATCCATAGTGGTACAGAGTTCCCTGGAGGTTCTGGAATTTGATAGCTTCCATGGTCCCGGTAATGACAGACTCTGTTCCCAGAGTGAACACTGCCTTTAAGTCAGGATAGGATATTATTTGTGTCTCCAATTGCTCTTTTGCCCTGGATACGCTTAGGTCGTTTATAATCCAGGTACACCAGGTAAACTGGGCGGCCTCCTGATCCATCGCCTGGTTAAAACCGTCCTTAAGCCCCTTGTAACGGTCGGTCATGTTCTGAGCAGAACCACTGTAGGTAACGGCCGTCAGCCTTCCCCCGGTAATTCCCCGGGCTTTTAAGTCTTCGGCCCCCCGTCTTCCCAGTTCCATTCCAGCTTTATAATTATTGGTTCCGATATATGCCAGCCGGTTGCTGTAAGTCCTGATGTCCGTATCATAGGTGACTACTTTGACTCCGGCAGCCATTGCCTCCGCCGCTTTTATATCAAACATCTCCGGTTCTAAAGCTGCCATGGCAATGCCGTCTGCTTTCTGATCGATGGCCTCCTGGACCATCTCAATCAGCTTCTGGGGCCGTGAGGAATCCCCAGGAAGCCCTGCTTTTATGATCAGAGTACACCCCCGCTCTCTGGCCTGCTCCTGTGCACTTTGAATCAACGGCTTCCAATAAGGTCCTTCTTCATTCAATGCAATCAGATACAAAGTCTTCCCTTCCTGCCGTTCAAAAGCGGCAGTGGACTGCCTCCCGCATCCGAACGTAAAAAGGCATACCACCATTCCGATTATCCAAATTTTAAACATTCTCATGCCGATTCTTCCCTCTTCTTCCGAAAATAGTCCATCACGATAGCCGTCAGAATCATAAGCCCTGTAACTGCCTGCTGCCCGTAAGTATTTAAACCGGCCGCATTCATACCGTTTTTAAACACTTCTATAATAAGTAGCCCCAGAACCGCACGTACGATACCTCCTGCCCCTCCTTCAAACCGGATCCCGCCGATAATCACAGCAGCGATGGCATATGCTTCCAGCCCCATAGCTTCACTGGATGCGCCCACATTCAAGTAGGACATGAGGATGATTCCCGCAATCCCCGCAAAGGCCCCTTCAATAAAATAAACCTTGAGTAGGTGCCGCTTTACCTGGATGCCGGCCAGACTGCTGGCCTTCTTACTGGAGCCTACGGCATAGCAGTACCGGCCGAATATGGTACACTTCATAACAAGAACAACTGCCACAGCCAGGATCAGGAAGATAAGAAAATTGGAATAGAGGATATTGCCCAGCAGATGGGTGTTTGAAATGTGGTAAAACCAGCCTGGCAGACCGCTGATCAGAATACCCCCTGTGAACATCTGGGTCAGCCCCCGGATCATGTAATTGCTTCCTACGGTCACTATAAACGGCTTAAGCTCAAACCGTGTAATCAGAAACCCGTTGAGAAGTCCCCAGGCACCGCCGCAGAGGGTGCCAAGAGCCAGGCATACTGCCGGATGCATTCCCCGCACCGCCAGATACGCAGCTGTCGTCCCTGCGCAGGCCATGATGGCCCCGCAGGATAAGTCAATTCCGCCAGAGATCATAAGCATTGCCACTCCCAGCGTGGCAATTCCCAAAATAGGCATGGAACGCAGGAAGCTGGCAAGGTTCCCTCTGGTGGCAAATACCGGCAACATATAAGAGAACACAGCCACCAGGAAGAGTAAAAGCCCAATCATCCAGTATTCTGCCATTTTTTCTTTCCAGACTATCTTATTCCTCATCCCAAGTTCTCTCCTCTTTCCGTTATTCCCGGCTGCCTATTTGCATATTTTCACATCCAATTTTAACAGAATCATGGATATTTATCAATGCAGCATATGTTTCAGAAGATTCAGATAAGGCTGGTTCTTCACACAGTTTTCCAGCTTAAAGCCTCCGGCGATGCGCTCTAAGTCATCCTCACTGTATCCGGCAAAACGCCTGGCGTAAGCCGGCTGCAGCATAGCGCCCGCATAGCCGTTAAGTACACCGTAATTCATCACAAACGCATTGGAAGCTTTGTCAATCCTGGTTTCTCCCATCACATCCAGGATATAATCGGCAAGCGCGCGGGATTTCTTTCTGCCCTCCGCCACCCCTGCATAATCTGCGACGAAATTCTCAGCTCCCAGGATGCGTTTTTGTTCCTGGACCGGCTGAATGATCTTCATATATTCGCTCTCCGGATCTAAGAATACCCATCCCATAATGCCGGGGTCCTTATAGGTCCAGGTGGTCCAGTGGACTCCATACGTGTTGTAAATATCCAGCTGATCCTCCATAGAAGCCAGTCGGTATGGAAGCTCCTCCGGAAAACCATGGTACTGGGAACCGAACTCCCCTACCCACAGAGGTACATTGTGCTTCAAGGCAAACTGTGTCCCCTGGTGGTTAAGGAATTCAGTCCTCTGCCTATTCTTATCCCAGTACACCCCTCCATAGTGTCCCGGGTACGTCCCCGGCCCATATCCCGGGGGTATATAGTTGTGGCTGCTGTACACCAGATGATCCTCAAAAGGCTTCTCCAGCCCTTCAAAATTCCTGGAATAATTATCCCCCTCCAGAAACAGGATGTGCTTTTTATCAATTTTTCGGACCGCATCTGCTATCTCCCGGTACAGTTTGTTGATTGCCTTCCAGTCCGACTGATAGAACTCATAAAAGTCATAGGCATGTTCGCCGGTGGGCGTTCCTGTGGATGGCTCATTCATCAGATCGTAGCCCGCTACCGCATTTCTGTCCCTGTATCTTTGTGCAATCGCCTCCCAGAGTGCGATGATCCGTTCCTGAAAATGGCGGAAGCTCCAGAGAAGAACCGCGCCCCGCTCGTTATCACTGTGCCAGTGACAGTTCTGCCAGCCGGACAAGGCATGCATATCCAGGATTACGTAGACACCCTGGCGTTCACAGGCATCCAGTACGGCATCCAGCCGTTTAAATCCCTCTTCCTTATATATAAAGGGATTTTGGTCATCCTCAAAATGCCGGTAACTCAAAGGAATGCGAATGCAGTTGGCTCCGGTTTCCCGGATCAGCCGGATATCCTCCTCAGCCAGGAAGTTGTCGAGGATGGTCTCAAAAAACAATTCTGCCTTGCCTGCACCAATGGCTTTGGCCATCTCCCTCTTCATCCCGCTCTCAGTACCCGGATATCCGTTGATAAAATCCTCCATGTTCATCCAGCCGCCCACGCAGGTACCGCGAAGGTACACAGGATTTCCCGATTCATCCACGATTTTACCGTTTCTTACCTGTAATAAGTCCATTTTATCTCTCCTTCTTCAGCTTTCTTTCACACAGTCCCTTACAGCTCCACCCGGGCTCTTAAGGGCTCGGAGCCCATAAGCAGACAGCTCCTGCCGTCAGGCTGGCTGCCGCCCGCATAAATGTCGTACCGATGCCCATCCAAGCGACGTTCCCCGTCCTGGTCCACCACACAGAAAGCCAGACCCGGAAGACAGAAGCTTACCTCTCTCTCCTGTCCCTTTGCAAGACTCACCCTTGCAAAAGCACACAGGGAATGATTCCTCACTGCAAGGGAAGAATCCAGGTTCTTCATATATACCTGAACCACTTCCTCACCATCTGCCGGTCCTTCGTTCCTGACCTTCACAGATACGGACACGCTGCCATCACCTGCAGGAACGCACTCTAAGTCCCTGTACCGGAAGCTGGTATAGGAAAGGCCGAATCCAAAGGGATAAAGGGCTTCTTCTTTCATATACCGGTAGGTCCGGTTTTTCATGCTGTAGTCCTCATAGGGAGGGATCTCCTCCTCAGACCGATAGAAGGTGACTGGAAGTCTGCCTGATGGGCTGGTCTTCCCAAAGAGGACTCTGGCTACGGCCATTCCGCCCTCAGCACCGGGATACCACGCCTGCAGGATTGCTTTTACGCTTTCCGCCTGATCCAGCCACGCCAGGTCCATGGCGCTTCCAGACATATTTATCACCACCAGCGGTATGCCAGTCTCTATGAGTGCTGTCAGCAGGCGGCGCTGAGATTCAGGAAGTGCCAGAGAGGGCTTATCCGCCATACTGATTGCCTCATCAAAACGGTTACCCAGATCCTGCTGTTCCCCCTCATACCTCTCATCCAGTCCCACGCATATAATGGCTAGCTCTGCCTTTAGGGCTGCAGTCACCGCCTCACTTATGCGGTCTCCCGGCAGTGCCAGCCGTTCTACACGGTCTTTCATGGTATGGCATCCTTCTGAGTAAAAGATTCTAGCATCCTCATCAAGAAGATTCTCTATTCCGTCCAGTACTGTCACATACCGGGGCGCTGTGCCGTGGTAATTGGCGATGAGCGGCCAGCGGCTGTCCGCATTGGGCCCGATGACAGCCACCTTCTTAAGCTTCCTGTCAAGAGGAAGAAGCCCGTTATTCTTTAAGAGGACCATGGATTTTTCTGCCGCATGGATAGCCAGTTCTCTGTGTTTTTTGCATCCCACCGTCTCATAAGGAATCTGATTGTAGGGACAGTCCTTATCAAAAAGCCCCAGACGCATCCTGGTGCGCACCGCATGCACCGCTGCCTCTGTGATCTCCTCCTCTGTCACCAGGCCCTGCTCATAGGAACTTAAAATATGCAGGTAAGTATTTCCACAGTTGATATCGCAGCCATTTCTCAGTGCCATGGCTGCGGACTGAGCGGCGGTATCCGTCACATGATGGTTTTCATGGAAATCCTTGATGGCCCAGCAATCAGACACAAAATACCCGTCAAACTTCCACTTCTCTTTCAGAATATCCTGTATCAGAGTTTTGCTGCCACAGCATGGCTCTCCGTTGGTCCTGTTATACGCACCCATGACCCCTTCCACCTTGCCTTCGGTTACGCAGGCCTCAAAGGCAGGCAGATAGGTCTCCCACAGATCCTTTCTGCTGACTCTGGCATCAAAGGTATGGCGCTGTTCCTCCGGTCCGCTGTGTACCGCAAAGTGTTTGGCACAGGCTGCTGCCAGTAAGTATTCGCCCTCTCCCTGGATTCCCTGTATGAATCCCACGCCCAGTCTGCCGGAAAGGTATGGATCTTCTCCATACGTTTCATGGCCCCTTCCCCATCTGGGATCACGGAAGATATTCACATTAGGAGACCATAGGGTCAGCCCTTTATAGATATCCCGGTCCTCCAGGGCCGAATAGGCATTGTACTTTGCCCTTGCTTCCATGCCCGCTGCAGTACCGATCTCCTTCATCATCTCCTCATCAAACATAGCCGCCATACCGATGGCCTGGGGAAACATAGTTGCCGTCCCCGCCCTGGCCACGCCATGAAGCGATTCATTCCACCAGTGGTATCTGGGGATCCCCAGTCTTTTGACTGCCGGGGCATCAAATCTTAGCTGGGAGGCCTTCTCTTCTAATGTCATCTGACCGACTAATTTCCTGGCCCTCTTTTCAAAATCCATATCAAATCCTCTCCTTTCTCACTAACTGTCCCTTGATATCTGTCCCTTGATATCTGTCCCTAAAGATTTGTCCCTTCCGGGCTCACTCAGCCTTTAACCGCTCCCTGGGTCAGTCCGTTAACCACCTTTTCCTGTGCAAAAAAGTACAAAAGGATGACCGGAAGCGATCCTATCAGGATAGCGGTAAGCACTGCCGGTATATTCACAGACTGCATGCCGTAGAATTCCCGGATCCCTAAAGGCAGGGTCTTCTTTCCCGTACTGTTGATCAGCACGTTGGCATTAATGAATTCATTCCAGATGTTCAAAAATGTATATACTACGATTGTAGAAATAGCCGGACCAGACAGGGGAAGTATGATATTCTTAAAGGTTCCCACAATGCTGCAGCCGTCAATGATGGCCGCTTCCTCCAGCTCCTTTGGTATCTCCCGGAAAAACTGAGTCAGTATGAAAACGGCAATAGGAATGTTGTAACTGACATAAGGCCCCACCAGGCCGGTTAAGGTATCCGTCAGCCCGATGCTGCTTAAAAGCGTGAATGTGGGGATCAGTGTCGTATGTACCGGGATCATCATTCCCGCGATAATGGCAAAGTAAAGCAGATTCCTTCCTCTATATTTAAGCCTTGCAAAGGTAAAGGAGATCATGGATGATACGACCACAATGATGAAAACACTAACTCCTGACACCACAACGCTGTTTAAGAAGTACCGGAGAAAATCTGGTTTTAAGACCAACTGGTAATTTCCGAAAAACGGCTCTTTTGGAAGTCTCCAGATATTGGTTAAGTATTCCCCCATGCCTTTAAAGCTGTTGATGACCAGAAACACAAAGGGGAATCCTGTAATCAGTGCAATAACGATGCTGATCGCATAGAGAATGGCATTCTTTATTTTTCTTTTTAACAACACGCCCATATTATGCCGCCTCCTTATCTCTCGTAATGTAAAGGAACATGCATGCAATGGCAAAACACAGAATGAACATGCTGGCAGCAATGGCGCTGGCATATCCCATACGGAATTCCGTAAACCCTTTCTTGTACATGTAGGTGGCCATCAGCTCTGTCGCCCTGTTGGGCGCGCCGCCCATCATGACATAGAATAAGTCAAAGTATTTTAAAGACCCCACCAGCTGCAGGACAGCCGCCGAGCGCAGGGTCGGTACAAGAAGCGGAAGAGTAATTTTCCAGAAACACTGCTCCCCATTTGCCCCGTCAATCCTGGCCGCCTCATAAATGTCCGTCGGGATATTGGTCAGTCCCGCCTTTAATATAATCATATAGAAGGGAATGAACTGCCAGCATATGACGAACAGAATGGAAGGCATGGAGGATCTTCCCTCCAGAAAAGCAATGCTTTTTAACCCCAGCTTCTGCATAAGACTGGCTATCAGGCCAAAATAGGGATCGTAAAACAGAATCCACATGATACCGGTAGCAACCGTGGACAGCAGCATTGGCATAAAAAACACCGTACGGAAAAACCTTGTTCCCTTAAGCTCCTGATTAATCAGCAGGGCTAGGAGCAGGGCTCCGGGGAGCTGGATAGCCACGGAGACAATGACCAGGATTACGTTATTCCCCATGGCATTCCAGAACAGGGAATCCCCGAATAGCTCGATGTAATTCCCAAACCCTGCAAAGGTCCTGTTGGCGCTGATCCCCTTCCAGTCCATAAAGCTGTAGATGAATGTCCTGACGATTCCCACTACGTTAAATGTACCGTAAAACAGCAGGGCCGGAAGCACGAACAGCGTTATGATTCCTATATGTTTATTTCGTTTGCTCATATAATCACTCCTTCTCACAGAGGACGATCCGGAATGAGGGCGTTGCAACATGCATTCTGCCATGCAACACCCTCTCCTTCCATGTCATGTATTATTTCTTAACCAGATCCTTCTGTGCCAGTGCTTCCATGTCAGCGGCCGCCTGCTCTGGCGTGGTGGTGAGTCCAAAGAGGTCATAGGTGGTCTGCTTATGTAAGTTTCCAAGCTCTGTTGGCAGGAACTGATCGTAGAAGTTCTGCATATAAGATGCATGAACCAGAAGCTCCTCCATCTGTTGCAGCTTGCTGTCCTTGATTTCCACACCCTTTATTCCGGTGAGGATGCCAGCGGTATCAGACATATCCTGGGCATACTCCTGATCTGTCAGGACTTTTACCAGTTCCATCGCTTCTTTGGGATTTTTGCAGGAAGCAGAGATAGAATATCCGTTGCCTCCTCCTAAGATCTCGTCTGCCTTCCCTTTGCCGCCTTCTATTACAGGGTAGTTGAACAACCCCAGATTATTCTCGTAGAAATCCGGTTTTTCAGACTTACAGTTGGATACGAAGCTGTTCGTCTGTACAATGTGAGCTGCCTGACCGCTGTAAAACAGCATTCTGGATCCGCCGGTATCATAGTTGATACCATTGAGGCCTTCTGGGTAATATCCTTTCTTCACCCAATCCTGGATCCTCTGTCCGGCTTTAATAAAGCTTTCATCCTCAAACGTAGCATTGCCGGTACGGTTATAGGCGTCAAGGAACGTCTGGGAGCCTCCCTCTCTAAGGGACAGCCATATAAAGGTAAGTGCACCCGGCCACTGGCTGGAATTGCCCTCGGCAAAAGGGATGATGCCATGTTCCTTAATAATTTCACAATTGGCCTCAAGCTCTTCTACCGTCTCCGGAACCTTAAGTCCCAGATCCTTGTAAATCTCGGTATTATAGTACACAGGGGCTGCGCCTGCCCGGAAGGGCACTGCCCAGTATTTCCCCTCAAGTTCGAAAAGAGACAGGGCCGACTCGTGGTAAATATCAGAGATTTTTCTCACATCCTCGTCAATATCAAGCACCTTTCCCTCTTCCACAAAGGACTGGAGCCAGCCGCCGCCCCAGGAGATGAATATATCCGGCTCCTGTCCGGCTGCCATGGCGGTGGTAAGCTTGGTCTTATAAGGGTCGTTCTCCATGGGCACCTGTTCCACCTTCACATTGGGATGGCTGGCCTCAAATCTCTCAATACAACGTTTCACTACCTCCTGCCGTTTGGCGTCATTTTCAATATGCCACAGCGTAAGGGTGATATTCTCCCCAGTCTTTGCTTCCCCTCCCTGGCTCTCCGCTCCCCCAGCGGATACCTTTGAAGCCGTCGTTCCACCCGCTGCTGCGCCACTTTGGGAAGTTCCGCTGCATCCTGCAAGGGCTCCTGCTGCCATAGTTGCTGCCAATACACATGCAAGAATCTTTTTGTTCATACTCCTTCTCCTTTCTCGATCAACCTGTTCACAGGTGTTTGATGGAACTTATCATAAGATTCTTTTAAGCTTTTTACAATGCACCGTTTTTTAGAATATGTGTAATATTTCTATTTTTGTATATTTACAGCATATTTTTTATGCATTTTTACTAGTTCCTCCATTTACACTACTATTTTGGTATGCTATATTAATGACAAATTGATAAGAGAAAGAAGGGGTCCTGTGATAAGTGAAAGAATGAAGGTGCTCATAGCCGACGATGAATTCCTGATATGCGAGCTGATTAAAAAGATGATCCTATGGGATGAGCTGCAGCTGGAATTTGCTGGCTGCGCCCACAACGGTCAGGAGTTGTTTGGGCAGATTCAGGAAATACGCCCTGCCATCGTGATTACGGACATCAGCATGCCTGTTATGGACGGCATTGAGCTCATCCGCCAGACACGATATCTAAATATTCCCTGCCGCTTCATCATCGTAAGCGGCTATAAACAGTTTGAATACGCTCACAATGCCTTAAAATATTCGGTAGATGACTATATTTTAAAACCCATCAATGAAAACGAACTGAACCAGGCCCTTAAGAAAATCATGGAAGAATTGAATAGCCATCAGAACCAGGCTGCAGGTAATGCTATGCCTTCCATCCACACAGAACATCCCGGCAGATCCTTTTTCTTAAAGCGTATTATTTGGGAAATCCAGGACCCTGCTGTCCCGCTGGAGCAGGTCGTCGGGGAATATGGCATAGACTTTAAACCCGGACTGTTCTGTATCCTCTGCCTTAAGCTTGACTTTGTCAACCAGAGTGCCGATAATCTGGACAATATCGGCTCCTTAAACAAAAAGCTGATCTCCATGTTCCACGAGGAATTTGAAGGCTTCTGCTTCCAGGTCCTTTCGTGCATGGAGGGCAGCGCTATCTATCTCGGCATCAATTATCCCCGGCAGGCGGCCGGATCTTTTTTTAGCCATCTCCAGGAATTTTACCAGAAGGCCTGTAACCTTCTGGACCTATTTGCCGGACTTAAGATTACCGTGGGTGTCGGCGATTCCTATGATAAAATCTCCTCCTTCGGACAGTCCAATAAGGACGCCATGGATGCTGCCTATTACCGCATGCTGTCAGGCTGCGGCCAGATCCTGTACTGGAAGAAGCTGCCTCCGGTTCCATATCTTACAGAGGTGGAAAAAAACTTATATTTACAGCAGTTCAAAAAGGCCATTGAATCCGTAAACATCACGGATTTCATGGCAACATTAAATCAGTTGTTTTTCAGGCCAAAGAACCTCTTTCCACTGTTTGACATCATAGACATGCTGGGGGAGATATGCCGGTTGCTTGTACGCATGGACTTATCTTTGGACCAGGAAGAGGTGCCGCTTGACTACTTATCCGGCCAGATCCACTACGCCATAGAAAACGCATTGTCTTTAGATGCCTTAAAGTCTGCCATATCGGAACCTGTGTCCTACATATTTGAAAATATCCACAAGGCTGTCCAGGCTCAGAACACCCGCCCCATCCGCATGGTACTCAAATACATCGAGGAACATTACACAGATCCAATCCGGCTGGAGGATGCAGCGCTTTTAGTAACCTTAAATCCTGCCTACCTATCCAATATCTTTAAAAAGGAGACCGGTGAGAATTTCGTGGACTATTTAAATTCATACCGGATCGGTCAGGCCAGGGAGCTCATAAAGGACTCAAATCTGTCCATCAATGAGATTGCATATTCCACAGGCTTTCAGGATGCCCGTTATTTCAGTAAGCTTTTTAAAAAATACGTAGGCATCACGCCGAAGGATTACCGAAAAATATACAGTTGACATGTAAAGGGAAAGAAAGACTATGAAGCTCTTAACAGAAAAGAAATTACAAAAGCTCTTAGAGGAGCATAGCCAGAAGGCCGTCCGTGATAATGCGCGTTACTATGAAAATGAAATCCTGAAGAAGCAGACCGAACTCCTAACCCTGCAAAATCAGATAAACCCGCATTTTCTGTATAATGCCCTGGAATGCATCCGTGCACAGGCCGTACTAAGCGACATGGGGGAGATAGCGGATATCACCTACGCCCTGTCAAACTTCTTCCGCTACAGCATCAGCACAAAAAGCGACTTTGCCACTTTGAACGATGAAGTAAATGTAATCAACAATTATATGAAGATCCAGCAATACCGCTTCCGCGACAGATTCTGTCTGAACGTGGATCTGCCGGATACCTGGAGCAGCATCATGGATGCGGTGATTCCAAAGCTCACCCTGCAGCCCATTGTGGAAAACAGCATCGTACATGCCTTTACGGAATCCGCAGACAACGGGGTTATTACCATAGAAATTATCCCTGCCAAAAAGCATATTAATATCCGCATATCCGATAACGGAAAAGGGATCGATTCCGATACCCTTAAGATGCTGAACCATTCCCTGGAGCAGGAGTACTATGTCTCACCCAATCACGGCAAAAGGAGCACCGGCATTGCCCTGTGGAACGTAAACCGGCGGCTGAAGCTGGTCTTCGGAGACAGCTACGGGCTCCATGTATCCAGTACACCTGCCCTGGGAACCGATGTGGAGATTCACATCCCTTACATCTCCGTGAATTCCGATGACTTTTCCCAAACCGGAGGAAATACCTATGCCTGATGAACTGTACCGGATACAGGATCTATGTTTGCGCAAAGACAATACCATGCTCATAGACCATCTGACTATGTATCAATATAAGGGTGAAATTATCGGACTCATGGGACTTCACGACTCGGGAAAGACTCTGCTTTCCCTTATCCTCTCCGGCCAGGAGCTTCCGGACAGCGGCAGATTCTACTATGAAGAGTCTCCTGTTTCCTGTCAGAATCTGGCCTCCCACGTTGCCCTGGTGCAAAGGCACAGCTCCCTGATTCCATCTCTCTCAGTGGCGGAAAATGTGTTCATCGTCCGGCGCCATAAGAGGAGAGCCTTTCTCATGCATAGAAAGCTTATCCTCCATGAGGCGCAGAATTACATGCGGGAAATGAAGCTTACGATTCCACCCCATGCGCAGGTGAAACATCTTACAAGATCAGAGCAATGTCTGGTGGAAATACTGAAAGCTTATATCCTGGGAGCCAGGCTGATCATCCTGGATGACATTCCTCTGACCTTCTTTCAGGACCCACAGTTCTCCATGATGTATCAGTATCTGAAAGAAAAAAAGGTTTCTTTCCTTATAATATCCTGTGATATATACCAGCTTCAGCTCTTTTCAGACCGCATTTACTTTATGGACGACCACCGTATGGTTAAATGGGTATACAATGAAAAAAGGAATGCCATTGATATCTCCAGACTGTACAGCCGCCCATTGGCTTACACAGAGCCTTCTTCCCACGAATCCCCAGTCGTGGCGATGAAAGCGGACGGGCTCTGTTACGGTTCCTTAAAGCACATTTCCTTTGAACTTCATGAAGGCGGGATCGTTGCCATCTTTGACTTATTCCGCAACGCCTCATCCCAACTGCTGGCCCTCCTCTCCCATCCCCGGGATCTGACCTCCGGCTCCATCAGCGTCTATGAAAATCCCGTCAAAGGAGAGAGCTGCGCTTCCTTTGTTTTTGCCGGATTTGATCTGGAGGACTGTATCTTCGAAACACTGTCCACCAGAGATAATATATGCATCGGCAGCTACAGGAAACTGGCCGGTCCCCTGGGCATCCTAAAACGCGCCAGAATGCAGTATGTGGAACAGACTTTCCTAAAAGAATATGAGGAAGAAGGGTTTGTCCCCCGCTCCTCCTGCCGGAAACTCCCCAAGAAGGAAAAGCTGGCCATGTACTTATACCGGCTTGAGCTTCTGCGAAAGAAAATCATCTTCTGCATCTATCCGGAAAAATATATTGATTATGACACCCTGCATATGCTGAAGAAATCCCTGCTGCGCATCGCCAGAAGAGGAAATACCGTTTGCATCATTACGTGTGACTTTGAAAAGATATATCCTCTGGCGGAGCGCCATCTGATCCTGTCGTTAGATTCCATACAGGAGTATGCCGGCGGAGACAATGCGTAAGCCGGCGGCATTTTATTTAACTAGCATTTCATACAAAAAAAGGCCGCTATGGGAGCTGTTTAAAGCGAATCCATAACGGCCTTTTATTTATTTCATAAGGAAGTTCCTGTTTAGAAAGAAGGAACTACCGCACCTTCGTAGGTGTCTTCGATAAACTTTTTAACGGTATCGCTTGTTAAAGCCTCAATAAGAGCTTTGGTCTTCTCGCTGCTTTCCTCACCTGCACGAACCGCAATAATATTACTGTAAAGGGTTGCTGCTACAGACTTTGCATCTTCCACAGCCAGAGCATCGGATACCTTTAAGCCTGCCTCAATGGCGTAATTTCCATTGATAACAGCCACATCCACATCGCCTAAAGAACGGGGAAGCTGAGCAGCTTCTACTTCAACGATCTTAAAATTCTTATCGTTCTTTACAATATCATTCTTGGTTGCATCCAGCTCAACGCCTTCTTTTAATCCGATCAGACCTTGGTCTGCCAGTAAAAGAAGAGCTCTTGCTTCGTTGGAAACATCATTTGGAACTGCGATCTGGGCTCCGTCAGCAAGCTTATCAATAGAATCTGTCTTTCCTGCGTAGATGCCGAAGGGTTCATAATGAATGGCTGCCGCACTTACAAGATCGGTTCCTTTCTGCTCATTGAACTGATCCAGGTATGGCTTGTGCTGGAAATAGTTGGCATCTAAGTCCCCGGATTCAAGAGCCATGTTTGGCTGCACGTAATCCGTATATTCTTTGACTACCAGCTCATAGCCTTTTTCTTTTAAAATATCCTTTGCAGCATTTAAAATCTCTGCATGAGGAGCCGGAGTTGCTCCGACAATGATCTTCTCCAGCTGACCGGTCGTTTCAGCTGCCGTTGTTTCTTCTGCTTTTGTTTCCTCTGATGATGCAGCCTGGGTTGCTGCAGGTGTTGCGGGCGCTTCCTTACTTCCTGCGCATGCTGTCAGCGCTGCTGCTGCAACCAGTGCAGCCGAAAATACATAAAGTGACTTTTTCATAATTGTTCCTCCTTGAAATTTTTTATGGTAACGCCTGAGGCAGTTACTATTTAACCCGTTTGTCGCTTTTTTTGGATAATTTCATTCCGGTTTCCTGAATGATCTGGACGATGATCACAAGGATCGCGACTGTTACAAACATCATTTGTGTCTGATAACGGTAATATCCATATCGAATCGCAATATCACCGAGACCGCCGCCGCCTACAAATCCGGCCATAGCGGAATAGGACAATATGGTTGTTACGGAAAGTGCTGCTCCTACTAAGAGGGAAGGCTTTGCCTCCGGGAGGAGAACCTTACATATAATTTGAAACGTAGAGGCACCCATGGATTTCGCCGCTTCTATCACACCGCTGTCCACTTCCTTAAAAGAAGACTCCACCACTCTGGCAACATATGGTGCTGCTGCTATTACTAAAGGCGGAATCACGGCCTTTGGTCCCAG
This sequence comes from Lacrimispora sphenoides, assembly GCF_900105215.1. Lineage (NCBI taxonomy): Bacteria > Bacillati > Bacillota > Clostridia > Lachnospirales > Lachnospiraceae > Lacrimispora > Lacrimispora sphenoides. Next base: position 1,938,503 of record NZ_FOIP01000002.1, read on the forward strand.
AAGCGTTCCAACAATCATTTTTGTAACGGGTATTACCATAATAAGCAAAATAATAAAAGGTATGGAGCGGAACAGATTGATAACAAGTCCCAAAACCTGCTGGAGCCAGGGGATTGGATGAATTCCATCTTTATCTGTAACAATTAGTATAATACCCAGAGGGATACCGATAAGATAAGAAAAAACGGAAGATGTCAGCGTCATAAACAAAGACTCTCCTATACCGGTAATAAGCATTTGTATCGTTGTCGCATCAAAGGTCATGTTTCTTCACCTCCTCATGTGTAATCCCTGCTGTTTTTAAATAACTAAGCACCCGGTTCTGGTCAACTTCATTATCTGGAAGCTGGATGACCATCTGTCCCATAGCGGTTCCGTTAATATCTCTGGTCTCGGCATGCATAATGTTCACCGGTACCTTACAGGCTAATATCATATTGGCGAGGACCGGCTCAAAGGAAGACCGTCCGTCAAAGGAAATCCGGACTCTTTTGGAGCCGCCGAAACGGCTGACTTGTTCCGCCGCTTCCCCTAATATAAGCTGTCTGCCGATCTTTGACTTTGGCTCAGAGAATATTTCCTTTACGCTTCCCACTTCTGCAATATGGCTCTGGTCAATAATCGCCACCCGGTCACAGATAGCTTCTATTACTGACATCTCATGGGTGATAACAACCACAGTTACTCCCATGGTCTTGTTAATATCTTTTAATAGTCCAAGTATGGACTTTGTGGTATTTGGATCCAACGCACTTGTGGCTTCATCGCAAAGGAGAACCTTTGGATTGGTTGCCAGAGCTCTTGCTATGGCTACCCTTTGCTTCTGCCCACCTGAGAGTTGAGCCGGATAAGCCTTGGCCCGGTCCTTAAGACCCACGATTTCCAAGAGCTCCATGGCTCTTTTTAACCCTTCCTTTTTGGGTGCCTTGGCGATTTCCAGCGGAAAGCACACATTCTGAAGAACGTTCCTTTGAGCCAGCAGGTTGAACTGCTGAAAAATCATGCCCATGGACTGTCTGGCCAGTCTCTGCTCCTGAGGCCGCATGGCGGTCAGACTCTTGTTTTCAAAAAGTACATCTCCTGATGTCGGTATTTCTAAATAATTGATACAGCGGACCAAAGTACTTTTTCCGGCTCCGCTTAAACCGATAATTCCAAATATCTCTCCCTGTTCTATGGACAGGTTGATATCGTCTAGGGCCTTAATCGGGCCGCCTGTGGTACGAAACTCTTTTCCCAGTCCCACCAGCTGAATAATAGGTTCTGCTGACTGCATTTGTCTATTTCCTTTCATTATTATTGCCCATCTTTCTGAGCATAATGGAATTTCTGTAGGATGTTTTTTAAGGTACAAAAAGGCCGCAAGCCCTGCACAGACTTGCGACCTAAAATTTCCGCGTATTGCTGCTCTCAGCGAATTCCAATCACAATCCATACAAATGAAACGATTATCGTATTTTTATGCACTCTGATACACGACACATCATCATACACATGCCGTTCATCTTGTTCATATTCATCTGCATGGCTCTCCACTGGTTCATGGCAGCTACTCCTCCCACTGATTCCTATAGGCAAACTAGGAATTACTTTATGAGGCGTATTTTACGCTCTCTTCCTGTTTTTGTCAATACATATTTTAAAATTTGAAACAAAAACCTAATTTTATGAACATAAGTCTACAATCACCTGCGCGAATATCTTTGCGCTTACAATCAGTTCGTCAATGACTGCATACTCATCAGCTCCATGCATCCGGTTATCTGTCCCCGGCATGGAAGCGCCGAAGGCAACGCCGTTCTTTAATTCATGGACATAGGTACCGCCGCCCATGGATACGCACTCTCCCTTGCGGCCCGTATAGCTTTCATAAGCACTGAGCAGGGTCTTTACAAATTCCGAATTTCCATCCACATGATGAGGAGGCTTCATGGAATCATTGTGAAGGGTAAAGCCCTTTTCCGCCATGTTTCTTCTTACCACTAAAAGGACATTCTCCTCAGTCGCACAGACCGGACACCGGCTGTCAAAGGTACCCTCTAAGCCGGATTCTGTCACCTTTAAGAGACTGAATGCCAGAGTCAGGCTGCCGGAAAGCTCATCTTCCATTTTTATTCCCAAAGCTTCTCCAGAAGTATCCCCATGAGGAATCAGTTCCAGAAGGCGGCGGATCATGATCATCTGTTCGCATTCGGCCAGAGGAAGCTCTGTTAAGAATAAAAGAAGTCCGGTCAGGGCGTTATTACCCTCTTCAGGAAGAGAGGCATGAGCGCTTTTACCGATGGCAGTTATGATGGCTGTATCTTCATCCAATTTCAGTTCAAAGCGGATTCCCGTCCTTTTTTCACACTCTGCCGCTGCATGTTCAAGAACTTTTGCATCGAGGCCTGTCACAACTGCACTGGCCTTTCCAGGAACCACGTTTACTTTGGTTCCTGCCTCTACGCTAACCAGTTTTGGAAGCTGGTCAGAAGCTGTCCATTCTGCGGTGAAATGGCCGTTTAAGCCACCTTTTTCCGTATTCACAACCGGGAAGGAGCCGTCAGGAGAAAAGGTCATAGGTGCTTCCTTTTCTATGGCATAATAATGGGCGATATCTGAGCTTCCGCACTCTTCGTCCGTTCCCAGAATCAGCCGAACATTTTTATTAAGAGGAATATTCAGCTCTTTTACAGCTCTCATGGCATAAAGAGCTGCAACAGCCGGGCCCTTATCATCTGCGGTTCCCCTGCCGAATAGTTTATCTCCCTTTACTACAGGTTCAAAAGGCTCAGTCTCCTTCCAGCCTTCTCCTGCAGGCACCACATCAAGATGGGCCAGGATATCAAGCTGGCTCTCCTTGTCGTTTAAATCTGCCGTTCCAACATAATTATCATAATTGGTAATGGAGAAACCATAGGATTCCGCAATATCCAGCGCTTCATTCAAAGCTTCAAACGCTCCCGGTCCATAAGGCATCCCTTCCCTGTAGGACATCTTTTCACTGTTAATGCGGCACAGCGTACAGATGTCTTCTATCATTTCCTGCTTATGTGACTCTATATATTCTTCTATTTCTTTCCTATACATGATCCACACCCCTTTTTTTCTTATTTCATCATAGATGCCAGCACGTCATTTACTGCTTTGCCGTCTGCTTTGCCTTTTACCTTGGGCATCAGGGTCTTCATGATCCTTCCTTTGTCTGCTCCAGTAGGAGCTTCAATTCCAAGTTCCTCAAGAACAGACTGGAGGATCTCCCTGATCTGCTCCTCTCCCATATCCTCCGGAGCAAATTCCTTATAAACGGTAATACGAAACGCCGCTTCTTCCCGGATATCCGTCCTGTCTTCAGGCGCAAGATCATGAGTTTCCTGAGTCTGTTTGATTTCCTTCTTTACAACTGTATTGGCCTCATCTTCCGTAATAGGGGTATGATCCTTCTTATCGATTTCAAAATTCTTAAGAGCAGAAAGAAGCATGGATAAAGCATCTTTTCGCTGTTTATCCTTTGCCTTCATTGCCTCTACCATGGCTGCCCTTACTTCATCAATCTTACTCATTGTCTGCTGCCTCCTTATATTTTATGATCACTAAACCGTTACCAGCTTTCCGGCATCTAAATTGAGCGAACGACTCACAAAACGTTTTTTCTTAGTTGTGGCCGAATTCAGAAAGCTTTAGTCCCGGATTACGCTCCAATACCATGCCAACACTCCAGCTGTTGACAAATAAAAGAAGAGGATTGTCTTTTAGATCCTTGATCCGTTTCATATCGGACGTACCCTGAATCTTGGCTACATCAATTTCTTCTTTGTTCACGATCCAGCGGATATATTCATATGGAAGCTTCTCAAGCCTTACTTCCACGTTGTACTCATTTTCCAGACGATAGGTCAAAACCTCAAACTGCAGTTCTCCCACGACTCCCACGATGATCTCTTCCATTCCGGTATTAAACTCCTGGAAGATCTGAATGGCACCTTCCTGTGCGATCTGGTTTACGCCTTTGATGAACTGCTTTCTTTTCATGGTGTCCATCTGCCGCACTCTTGCGAAATGCTCTGGTGCAAAGGTAGGAATCCCCTCATATTCAAATTTTTTATTGGATTTGCAAAGGGTATCTCCGATGGAAAAAATGCCCGGATCAAAGACACCAATAATATCACCTGCATAGGCCTCTTCCACGATCTTCCTGTCCTGGGCCATAATCTGCTGTGGCTGGGACAAACGCATTTTTTTGCTGCCCTGCACATGGTATACTTCCATGCCTGCGTCAAACTTGCCGGAGACGATCCGCATGAATGCAACACGGTCTCTGTGAGCCTTATTCATGTTGGCCTGGATCTTGAATACAAAAGCGGAAAACTCCTCTTCAAATGGGTCCACAACTCCTGTTGTCGTCAGTCTTGGCAGCGGAGAAGTTGTCATCTGAAGAAAGTGCTGCAGGAATGTCTCTACCCCGAAGTTTGTGAGAGCAGAACCGAAAAATACAGGAGATAAGTCTCCCCTGCCGACCCGGTCCATATCCAGTTCATCACTGGCACCGTCAAGCAGCTCGATATCCTCCATAAGCTGCTGGTGATAGCTTTCTCCGATCATTGCATCCACCTGGGCATCCCCCAGCTGGACTTCTGTAGCCTCCACTTCCTTCTGGCCGTTCGTAGTCGCCCGGAATGTGGTTATGGTTTCTTTAAAGCGGTCATAAACCCCTTTAAATTCTCTTCCGCAGCCTATGGGCCAGTTAACAGGACAGGTCCGGATTCCAAGCACTTCCTCGATCTCATCCATCAGTTCAAATGGATCTCTTGCTTCCCGGTCCATCTTATTCACAAATGTAAAAATGGGGATATGGCGCATAACGCAGACTTTAAACAGCTTGATGGTCTGAGCCTCCACACCTTTGGAACCGTCAATGACCATGACAGCGGAATCGGCCGCCATAAGGGTACGATAGGTATCCTCAGAGAAATCCTGGTGGCCTGGTGTGTCCAGAATGTTGATGCAGAATCCGTCGTAATTAAACTGTAACACAGAGGAGGTGACGGAAATACCTCTCTCTTTTTCAATCTCCATCCAGTCGGAAACGGCATGCTTGGCACCTTTTCTTCCTTTTACGGTACCGGCCAGATTAATGGCTCCTCCGTAAAGCAGAAATTTCTCCGTCAAGGTCGTCTTTCCCGCATCCGGATGGGAAATAATAGCAAATGTTCTTCTCTTTTTAATTTCTTCCGCTATATTCACAAAAATAGTTCCTCCAAAATTCACGTCTAGATCTCGTCTATTGTAGTATGATTCTAACCATAAGTCAAGATTCTCTCTTCCATAGTTAAGCGGATTTTCGCAATCCGTTTCGCTACTTGCCCACAGTGTGCCCCGATCTACCGGGCATAACCGAATAGCAGCTATCGCTGCCTGATTCGGTTAAAAATTAGAAAGCCAGGTTTTTGCAAGAGAAATCCAGCTCTGGCAGGAAGGTTCTAAGAGGGACTCGTTGGAGCCTGCGGTTTCTTCGTTGGCCAGAGACAGGCCATGACATCCTGCAGGATAAACATGAAGTTCAAAATTTACGCCATGCCTTCTCATGGCAGAAGCCAGGAGCAGACTGTTTTCAAGGGGCACAGCAGCATCGGTATACGTATGCCACAGGAAAGCTTTCGGAGTCTTTTCCGTAACAAAGTTCTCTAAGGAAACCGCCTCTGTCTCTTCCTTTGCCGCATTCTCACCCAAAAGACTTAAGATAGAACCGGCATGCTTAAACTCCCCGCTTGTGATCACAGGGTAATTTAAAATCAGCCCGTCCGGACGGATCTCCTCCGGAGTCCGATCTATGGCTTCCCACACAAAATCCCTGTCCCAGAAAACCCCAAGACTACAGGCCAAATGCCCGGCGGCAGAAAAACCGCATGGAATGATTTTATTGGTGTCAACCTTCCATTCTGCTGCGTGCTGCCGGATGACAGCTACCGCTTCCGCAAGCTCCCTTAGGGAAGTGGGGAAACGATTGGGGTCCACGCTGTAATCCAAAACAAATGCATGACAGCCCATGGACATAAACTGCAAGGCTATGGGCTCACTCTCCCGATCTGACCGCCGGCTGTATCCGCCTCCGGGGAGCACAATAACAGCAGGGCGAAGCATATCCGGGTTAACGCTTATGCTGTCCAGTAAATAACCAGTCAAACACACCGGACCGGTCAACTGCCCTGGTACAGCGATTTGTCTTTTCTCAATTCTCATAATGCCTACTCCTTCTTTCCCTCATTCTGACGAGTAAATATCTCATCCAGAATGTGATGCGCTACTTCATCTTTTGTCATGGTCTTAAGTGGCAGCTCTTTATCCCTGGTTATGATAGTAACTACGTTGGTATCTGTTCCAAAGCCGGCTCCTTCCACTTTTAAGTTGTTGGCAACAATCATGTCTATCTTTTTTTTATCAAGCTTTACTCTTGAATTTTCCATCATATTCTGGGTCTCCATGGAAAAGCCGCAAAGAAACTGTCCCTTTCTACGGTGCTCTCCCAACCATTTAAGGATATCGTCCGTCCGTTCCAGTTCTATAACCATTTCTCCCTCTTTTTTCTTTGTTTTTTCCGTTCCCACATGCTTTGGACGGTAATCCGCCACAGCGGCCGCCTTAATGATGGCATCCTGAGATTCCGCTTCTTCCGTAACCGCATCAAACATTTCTTTTGCGCTGCCAACCTCTATGAGGTGTACAAACCTGGGCTTTGGCGTATCCGTTATCCCGCTCACAAGCGTCACATCCGCCCCTCTTAAGGAGGCAGCCTTTGCCACTGCATAGCCCATTTTCCCTGTGGAATGGTTTGTGATGAACCGGACCGGATCAATGGATTCCCTGGTAGGACCGGCCGTTACCAGAATCTTCTTTCCTGCCAGGTCTTTTTCAAAGCAGACCTCTTTTTCAATGAAATCAAATAGCACCTCAGGATCCGGCATCTTTCCTGCCCCAATATCGCCGCAGGCCAGGTACCCGAAATCAGGTTTGATTACTTCCATGCCATAGGACTCACAAATCCTTATATTATCCTGAACAATTGGATTTTCGTACATATTGGTGTTCATGGCAGGAGAAATGATTTTCTTGCATCTGCATGCCAAAACAGTGGTTGTCAACATGTCATCCGCCATCCCATGAGCCAGCTTTGCGATCACATTGGCACTGGCCGGTGCAATCATTACAACGTCGGCAAGCTTGGCAAGGGATACATGCTCTACGTTGAACTGAAAATTGCGGTCAAAAGTATCCACCAGGCATTTATTGCCTGTCAATGTTTCAAACGTAATGGGATTAATAAAATTCGTTGCATTTTGGGACATTAAGACATGTACGTTGCAGCCCTTTTTTACCAGCATACTGGCAAGTCCGGCTATCTTATAGGCCGCAATACTACCTGTTACACCCAAAATGATATTTTTTCCTTTCAGCATAAGTGCCTCCCGTTGTTTTTCGTCTTAAAATATGATACTCTACAGTATAGCACAAGAAAAAAAAGTTGGAAAGGAGTTCCCTTTATGATTTTGGCCATAGATATGGGAAACAGCAATATTGTCATAGGCGGCATCGACAATACCGGCATTTACTTTGTAGAGCGAGTTACCACCAATCACGGAAAAACCGAGCTGGAATATGCGGTTAATATAAAAGATATTATGGAAATTCACAACATGCCCCTCTCATCCATAGAAGGGGCAATCCTGTCTTCGGTTGTTCCTCCTCTTACGGATGTGGTCGTGTGTGCTGTTAAAAAAATAACAGGCAAGACACCCATGGTGGTCGGCTCCGGAATGAAGACCGGACTCAACATCAAGATGGACAACCCTAAGACCGTTGGCAGCGATTTAATCGTCAATGCGGTAGCTGCTTTAAAGGAATATCAGGCTCCCATCATTATCGTTGACATGGGAACTGCCACTACCATGTCCGTCATTGACCGGAATGGAAACTACTCCGGCGGCATTATATTCCCCGGCCTCAGAGTCTCCCTGGATTCCTTAAGCAGCCGGGCCGCCCAGCTCCCTTACATCGGTTTAAACAAACCGACCAGGGTGATCGGCAAAAATACCATTGACTGCATGAAAAACGGAATCCTTTACGGCAATGCCGCCATGATCGACGGTGTCATCGACCGTATGGAGGAAGAATTAGGGACTTTGGCAAGCCTTGTGGCGACCGGAGGTCTGGCTTCCTCTGTCGTCCCGCTTTGTTATCATAAAATTCATTATGACGAGGCTTTGCTATTAAAGGGATTGCTGGTTCTATATGAAAAAAATAAGCAGGATTAATAATGCCCTAAAAACTGGAAAATAATTTTGATCCGGCTATCGTATAAAAGCCCTCGATTGAGTACATCATTTCTGTATGAGAATAATGAATGATGCGGAGGGAAAGATATGTCTGGATACAAAGTAGAGATTTGTGGTGTCAATACTTCCAAACTTCCTCTTCTTAATAACGAAGAGAAGGAAGTTCTGTTCAAACGGATTCTTGATGGAGATAAAAAGGCCAGAGAAGATTACATCAAGGGAAACTTAAGACTGGTTCTCAGTGTCATACAACGTTTTTCCGGCAGCAATGAAAACGTTGACGACTTATTTCAGATCGGATGCATCGGTTTAATCAAAGCCATTGATAATTTCGATATTACGCAGAACGTCCGGTTCTCCACCTATGCGGTGCCCATGATTCTGGGCGAAGTACGGCGTTACCTTCGGGATAATAATTCTATCCGCGTCAGCCGGTCCCTGCGTGATACCGCTTACAAGGCAATCTATGCCAAAGAGAATTTAATGAAGAAAAACTTAAAAGAACCTACCCTGATGGAAATCGCCGATGAGATCGGAGTCAGCAAAGAAGACATCACCTATGCTCTTGATGCCATTCAAAGCCCGGTCAGCCTTTATGAGCCGGTCTATTCTGACGGCGGTGATCCTCTTTTTGTCATGGACCAGATCAGTGACAAAAAAAACTTAGAGGAAAACTGGGTAGAGGACATCTCCTTAAACGAGGCCATGAGACGCCTTCCCGAAAGAGAGCGCCATATCATTGACATGCGCTTTTTTGAAGGAAAGACACAGACCGAGGTTGCTGAAGAAATCCATATCAGTCAGGCACAGGTAAGCCGCCTGGAAAAAAATGCTTTAAAGACAATGAAGAATTACCTTTCTTAGGTAACGGCTTCCTTATAAATACAAGCCCACCTTTCCGCTTAGGAAGGCAGGCTTTTACATATACCGGAGAGATTTCTCCCTCCCTTATGACAGCTTATCAAAAAAGCTTTCTGATATCCCCTCATTTACTTTCTCTTAAAAATCTATCTTTCATTCTCCCCATTCTTTTGACCATAATATGCATTGGTCCCATGCTTTCTTAAATAATGCTTATCCTGCAGTTCCTGTGGTGCCTGGATGACATCCGGATTGATCTGCTCACAACGGTAAGCCATTTAGGCTACCTCTTCTAAAACCACTGCATTATGCACAGCCTCTTTGGGATCCTTCCCCCAGGTAAAAGGTCCGTGGTTTTTACAGAGGCAGGCAGGTACTGCCATATACTCTTTGTTCTTAAAATAGTCTGCAATCAGGAGTCCCGTGTTTTTCTCATACCCTTCCTCGATCTCTTCCTTTGCCAGGCAGCGAAGGCAGGGTACTTCTCCGTATATATAATCCGCATGGGTAGTGCCATAGCAGGGAATCCCCCGCCCGGACTGGGCCCAGCTGGTTGCCCAGGAAGAATGGGTGTGCACGATCCCGCCGATCTTTGGGAATGCCTTATAAAGTTCCAGATGAGTGGCAGTATCAGAGGAAGGGTTATATTTTCCTTCCACCTTTCTGCCCTCTAAATCCATAACCACCATATCTTCCGGCTTAAGCTGGCTATAATCCACACCGCTGGGCTTAATGACAAACATGCCTCTTTCTCGGTCTATTGCGCTGACATTGCCCCAGGTAAAGGTGACAAGACCGTACTTGGGCAGTTCCATGTTGGCTTCGTAAACAAGCTTCTTTAAGTCTTCTAACATGTTTCTCCTCCTATGGTGTAAGTGTATACATGGCGATTTCATCGGTACCATGATTGGTGGATATGATGATCTCTTTTCCATTATTGGTATACTTGTATACGTTAGCAGGACCGCAATTTCGGTCTATGATCTGCGCTTCATAGGATTTCTGCAAGGGATTATAGGTAAATACCAGAAGATTGCGTTCTCCCTGCCGGTGTCCGATGACCAAAGCCGGTCTGCCGCACAGCATCCCTCCGAAAATGGCATGGTTGAACTCAGCCGGCTGATCATAAACATAGACCTCCCTGTATTCCCCGCCTGTTTTTTTCCAGATGCTGATTTTATCTCCGTGAAATGGGGAAATCGTGGCTAATTCTTTCACTCCGTCCTCATCAAAATCCACCAGTACCGCATCACTTGCCGCCTCATCTATCAGCTGGCGGATCTCCCATTCCCCAGAGGGCTGCTCCGGCGGAATGAACTGGTATACGCCGCTGTCAGAGGATATAATGCTGGTCTGAAGGCCACCATCTTCCACCTTATAATAGCCGTGGTTTTTCAGCATTCCATCCTTAATCACCTTCAGCGGAAGCTGATATTCATCGTTAAATCCGCTTAAGTCTTCAGGCAGGACCGCCCCGTATACCTTTCCCGGCGAGGACCAGTCATCTTTAAATTCATGGCCTGACTTTAAGGTACATGCAATCAAATAGTTGATGCCATTCCGTTCCACAATATGAAACCGGTGGACAAAGGGCAAATCCACTAAAGTCTTTACCTCCCAGCCATTTAGTTCATCAGGGGTCACTATGACAATTTTTGCTTCTTTGGAATCATTGGGAGAATAGAATTTTTGAGTTGCCAGAAACTGTCCGTCCGTACCAGGAACCTGTACCATGGTCATTACACCGCCGGGCTCTGTCCAAACGGTATCTTCTAAATTGCCTTCTGCATCAAACAGCAGGCAGCGGTCGACTTTTTCCGCCGCAACCAGGATGTGATTGGTTCCTTTGTAACGAAGCGGGGCTATGGAATAGCATTTCGTTAAATTTCCCATCACCTTTTTTTCAATCTTCATTTATTTACTCCCTTTCATTCCTGCTCCTTTAATATTCCGGACATTTTAAGATTTGCCGCAACCAGATCTTCCTTCCAGGAGGGATTTCCCGTGTACCAGAATTCCGCTACATAGATCCTCACTCCAAGCTTCCATGCGGTCTCAATGGCTTTTTTAAAGTCCACATGGCCCTCGCCGTAGGGAACCTCACGGAATATGCCTGGTTTCGTCTCTTTTAAATGCATGGCGGCAAGCCGCCCGATTCCAAGCTTTAAGTCCTCCAATACGTCCGTTCCATTGGTGAACGCAGCATTTGTTATATTCCCTATATCAGGATAAACATTTAAGTAGACAGAGGAAACCTGTTTCACATATTTCATTGCTTTTTCCACTGTATTCATGAATCCGGTCTCCATGGTTTCAAATGCAAGTACCACACCGGCGGATGCAGCCATTTCGGCAGCCTTTTTTAGGTTGTCAGTAAAATACCGCCTCGTTTCTTCATCCGATTCTTCATAGTACACATCGTATCCGGCCAGTTGAATGATCCTGATTCCCAGATCCGATGCCAGTTCTATGGCTTTGCTCATGATTTCTATACTTTTTTTCTTGACTTCCGGGTCATGGCTTCCCAGGGGATACTTCCGGTGTCCGCTTAAACACATGGTACCAATGGGAATGCCTGCATCCTTTGTCAGTTTTATCAGTTCCAGACGTTCCTTTTCTGTCATTTCCAGACGTTCCAGCTTCTCCTCAGTTTCGTCTATACTCATTTCCAGGAAATCAAAACCGGCGCTCTTTGCAGCTTCCAGTTTTTCTTTCCAGCTTAATTCAGCCGGCATTGACTTTTCATACAACCCAAGTGTATAGGTTTTCATTAAAAACCTCCTTTTTTCACCTGGTGGATCTGCACTCCAGCCTCCTTAAATTCTTTTAAAATTTCTTCAGGCGCCTTTTCATCCGTAATCAAATGCTGAACTTTGCCTATGCTGCAGCTTGAAAAGCTGCTGTTCTTTCCTATCTTTGTATGATCGGCCAGGATATACAGCTCGCTTCTTGTGTGTTCGATCATTAATTCGTTTAAACACACCTCATTCATGATCTCGGTCGTCATCCCGGACATAACGGAAATACCAGAACACCCCATAAATGCCTTTTTGGCATAGATGTTTTGAAGGTTCCTGACCGCAAGATCTCCAACCATGGCTTCTTTCGGGTAGCGAAGCTCGCCGCCGGTGAGAATGATATTTACCCCGGCTCCATGTTCACTGTTAATCGCTTTTCCATTGTTGGTTATGACCGTCACATTCCTGCTCTTGATATATTCCAGTATCTGCAGGGCAGTGCTGCTGGTGTTAATAAACAGCGTATCATTATCATCTACCAACGTTGCAGCATAGCTGGCAATCAGCCGTCTGTAAAGTAATATTTCATTTGCCTGCGCAGGGCCCTTTTCAATGGGAATGGCGCCGCCATGACAGCGCTTTAAAAGCTTCCTGTCTTCCAGATACTGCAGATCTCTTCGAACTGTTATCACAGAAATCCCGCATTGCTCTGCCAAGCTGTTAACGGATACCTTGGGACTGTTTCTTACGATATCCAATATATGCTCTCTTCTCTCCTCCACAAGGGCGTATTCTCTTTTCATAGGCTCACCTGCACTTTTATCAATATTTGATTACTGTTACGATCCACCGTTTATTGGATACCGTCTGCCAGGTAAAAACACCGGCAGACGAAATTTATATTCATTAACCTTCCTGAATGATTCCCTGCTCTTTTAATTTGGTTTCAATCTCCGGAGCAGACATCACGTTCTTAAGTCCAACGATCTTAATGCCTTTTTTCTCAGCATCTGCAAACATATCTTTAAAGTTCTGTGCACAAACCACTACATCGTACTGGGGCGCTGATCCTTTTCCTTCTGAAAGAGCGCAATGATGCACCTTTGTCGCTTTGATATTATGCTTCTTCAGCACTTTCTCCAAGGTCATCTGTGCCATCAGGCTTGAGCCTGCCCCATTTGCGCAACATACCAAAAAGCTTAAATTTTTACCAGCCACGAGAAAACCCTCCTTAATCTCATTTACTATTTATTTGCTTTCATTTCTTTATACGCTTCATAATCCTCTGTCATAAGGAAATAACCCTTTTTATCCTTCCAATACTGGATCTGCGGAATGGCAAGGAGTGCAACCAGCACAATTCCAATACCAATGTAGCTTAAATATTTCATGATCACGGTAAATACCGGCCATATGACCGCCCAGTCCCACATTCCCAAGTATCCGCCATAGGCTGCCATGCCTACCCAGCCTGCAATAAATGCAGATCCGAACACCTGGCATAAGCCGGAGAAGAAGGGAAGAATCAGGGCTGCCTTAAATCCGCCCTTTTCATTTGCAAAAACACCGATGGTGGCGTTATCAAAGAACACAGGAACGAAACCGCATATAACAAGCACCGGACTCTTTAACAGAATCAGTGCAACAATAGCCAGAATCTGTCCGACAAAGCCTGATAAGAATCCCAAGGTCACGGCATTGGCCGCACCAAATCCAAAGATTACGGCACAGTCCACTCCCGGAACAGACCCAGGGAGAATTCTGTCTGCAATTCCCTGGAACGAAGCTGTCAGCTCCGCCACAAAGGTACGCACACCTAATTGCAGAATTGCCAGATACACCGCAAAATATAAACAGGTTTGAAGAACATAGAAGAACATGCTGGCTCCCTCTTTCATAAACTCACCTTCAACCAGATAATCCCGGCCAAGGATACAGAGGATTGCTCCGAAGAAGATAACCATTAAAATGGAAGTACAGACCATATTGTCATTAAAGATGGACATAAAACCTGGCAGCTCAATATCTTCAATCTTCCTGATTTCTTTTCCATTGTTTTTCTTGCTTTCTTTTCCAAAGAGCTTGCCTGCAAGATAGTAGCTGAGTGCAACACCGAACATCTGCTGATGAGCCAGACAGAAACCGGCACCGTCCGTAACCTCCTGGCACGGCTTGATTGTCAGGTTTGACCCTACTGCCCAGTAAGCTCCTAAAAGAAGGGCCATTACCACAAGCATGGCAACTCTTCCGTTTAACAGGAACGGACAGGCAAACATGATCAGCCAGTATGCGGTAGCAGCCTGCTGGACCTGTACATTTCCGGTGGTAAACAGTGCACGGAGCTTGGTGTATTTTGAAAAACGCACAAGAAGAATATTGACGATAAATGCAATGAACAACAGAATCATCGCATCACCAAATCCTTTTCCAAAAACTTCCTCAACGCCGGCCGTAACAGCATTCTGGCCAAAATACGGATCAATTACCATGGCATTCATCTGGAACCTGTCTTTTAAGCCTACCAATACCGGCCGGAAGTTGTTTACCAGTCCGCCGGAACCAACCATTAAGATCAAATAACCCACGATCGCTTTCAAAGTCCCAGCAAGTATATCATACCACGGTTTTCTCAGCAAGATGTAACCAATCATAACGATCAAACCAATCATAAATGCCGGCTGCTGCAATATGTTTGTTGCAAAAAAAGTCCATACCTTCAATAAAATATCCATTGCATTACCCCCTTCTCCCTAGTCCAAATATCGTTCCTGTATTCTCAGTAAATCTTCTGAATCTTTGGCTTTTTTCAGTTCGGCGATCACTTCCTCATTGCCCAGCAGCTCCGATAACCGGCTCATATTATTTAAATGCTGATCCGGATTACAGGAGGCCAGGGTAAAGAAAAGCTGCGCATCCTTTTCCGGGTCCTCTGCATCAAAGCTGACCGGCTTTTCCAGTTTCATGAAGGCGATCGTGGTTTTATGTACGCCTTCTGCCCCCTCCTGGGAATGAGGCATTGCAATGTCCGGTAAAATGATGATATAAGGGCCGTATTTTTTAATACAGGCAATGATCTCTTCCTTATAATTCTCTTCGACTGTCCCGTCCTCTTCCAGACATTCACAGCTCATCCGGACTGCATCCTCCCAGTCCTTTGCTTCCCTGGCAAACTTATAATGTTTCTTCTCCACAAAATCTCTCAGCATGGTTTCTCCTTTTTCCTGATTACAAAAGTGAACGGAACGGAATATTCTGAGGTGCTTCAAAGCAATCCTCAAAGCCTCTTTCATGGTGATAAGCCAGCTTGTCCTTGTCTCTGGGATAAACGTATTTTCCGCCTACTTCCCAGAAGAACGGGTGAAATTTATAATCCAGCCGATCCTTCTTCATATGATAGAGTACCCTGATTTCATTTACATCTGCCATGAAATTGGTCCAAACATCATAATGAATGGGGATTACCACCTTACATCTTAGAGCTTCAGCCATGCGGAGGATATCACAGGAGGTCATCTTATCTGCCATTCCTACCGGATTTTCTCCATAAGAACCAAAAGCAACATCAATGTCATAATCCTTACCGTGCTTTGCAAAGTAAATGGAGTAATGGGAATCGCCGCTGTGATAAATATTTCCGCCAGGCGTTTTGATCAGATAATTTACCGCCTTTTCATCCATATCCATGGGACACTTTCCCGTCAGTTCCTCCCGGTCCGGGCCAGTGGAATCCGTTGTTACAAGACAGGTCCTGTCAAAGGAATCCAGTGCCACAATTTCAATATCCTTAATCCTGATGCTGTCTCCGGGCACTACCGTAATACACCGGTCCGCAGGAACCCCCCACTTCTGCCACAGCTCAACGGACTTCTTAGGGCCGATAAAAGGAACCGGAATTTCTTTTCCATTCTCATCCACGGTTGTTATATTGCTTTGGATCACATGGGCAGCATATTCCGGGCTCATATGATCCTGGTGGTAATGGGTTGCCAGAACTGCGTCTACATGCTTAACAGCAAACGGATCGAGTACAAAAGGAACTGCCCTTAAATTAGGCTGCATCTTTCTTGCACCGCACATATTTGCCATCTGATGACCCTCAGCCATCTTACCGTTTCCATGAGAACGCTTTCCGTTACCGCACCACAAATCCACGGTAATGTTGCAGCCGCCCGGTGTTTTAAACCACATGCCCGTACAGCCCAGCCACCACATAGCCACTGTTCCGGGTTCCACTGTCTCATGTTCAATTTCTTCATTCAGCCAGGTTCCCCATTCAGGAAACGTGCTCATGATCCAGCTTTCCCTTGTGATTTCTTCCACTTTGCTCATCTAAACATCCTCCTTTACTTTTTACGATCGTTTTATGATCGATTATGTTCATTTTTACCTTTACATGTAGATAATAACATTAGAATACGAGTTTTTCAAGAGCGTTAAATGACCGTTTATATATTTTATGTTCGTTTTAAATATTTTGTGCAATTTATACATTTTTTCTACACTTATTTATGCATATTTTTTATTTAAATAAAACTTATTATTTTTACAAATACAATTTTCACAATATTTCATGTTTTATAATCCACATATAATCATTTACGTGTAACTTCACCGTTTTATATTATGATTATATAATCGTAGCTGCATTCAAGGCATTGTAAATATTTGGCTTAACAATAAATAATAAAAAGATGCATATTCTCTCACCCATCAAGTAAGAAATCGTCTATATTCTTTAGGTGCTAAAGTATATTGACAGCAGATTCTTTAGGTGCTATACTAAATTCGCAATTAAAATCAACATCAGCCATTGTTTCGTAAAAATATTGGAGGGAAAAAGAACATGGAATGTAAATTAATTGGGAACTTATTTGAAGTTATAGCTATGATCACGGATGAGCAGAGAATCCCTCAAATATATAGCGACTCTAATTTGCTTTATCACGCAGAACTGAGCCTGATTGACGCGATTTATGACCATCCCGATGCAAATGCACGTATGCTATCGGAAATTATGGGCGTTACGCAAGGCGCGATTACACAGATGACGGTAAAGCTGACAGAAAAGAAACTGATTGAAGGATATAAAATGCCCGGGAATAAGAAAGAAAAATATTACAGGCTTACAGCGGATGGAGAGCAGGCAAGGGTTAAGCATCAGGAATACCATAGCGAAGCTAACCAAAAGCTGTGTCAATATTTCTGTTCTCTCAGCGATGCCAACGCAAGGGTCATTCTGGATTTTTTCGAAAAAGTAAAGGAATGTATGCCTATCAGTGAGTTTGCCTGTCAATCAGGCGGCATCTGCGGAAACGGTATAGAAAGGAAGGAGGAATAAGACATGCTTACTATTTCTAAATTAAGGGCTTATGCAGGTGATAACGAAATCCTAAAGGGGGTAGATTTAACAATAAATCCAGGAGAGACCCATGTGATCATGGGACCGAACGGTGCGGGGAAATCTACGCTGGCGAGTGTCATCATGGGGCATCCGGACTATACGGTGACGGAAGGCCGCATCGTGTTTGAAGGAAAAGACATCACCTGTACCAAAACAGATGAAAGAGCAAGAAGCGGCATCTTTATGACATTTCAAAATCCTGAGGAAGTAGACGGGATCACGGTGGAAAGCTTTCTGCGCACGGCGCGGTATGCGGTTACCGGTAACAACGAGCGGGCCTGGGATTTCCACAAGGAATTAAAAGAGCTTATGGCGCGTCTGGATTTTGACGAGAGTTACGCCACAAGGTACTTAAACGTCGGGTTTTCGGGCGGGGAAAAGAAGAAACATGAAATATTGCAAATGCTGGCGCTTCACCCAAAGCTGGCTATTTTGGATGAAACAGATTCCGGCCTGGATGTTGACGCTGTCAAAACGGTATCAGAGGGTGTACGAGGCTATAAAAATGAAGAAAACGCACTGCTGATCATCACCCATAGCACGAAAATTTTAGAAAGTATCAATGTTGATATGGTACATATATTGATTGACGGGCAGATTATCAAAACCGGAGATGCCTCACTGATTGATGAGGTGAACCGCAGCGGCTTCACTTCTCTCTCACCTTCCAAAGCAGCTGAGGAGGTGACATGATGGAACGTAAAAAAACACAGGTTGAGGAAATCAACCGTGACGCCTATGACATTGCAAACCCGGAAAACGCCGCGTATAAAGTAGATAAAGGACTGACTGCGGAAATCGTTACTGATATTTCCACAGGAAAAAACGAACCGGGCTGGATGCTGGAACACCGGTTACAATCCCTCGCCGTTTATGAACGGCTTCCTCTGCCAAATTGGGGACCAAGCCTACACGAATTGGATATGAACCATATAGTTACCTATGTACGCCCAAATATGGCGATGACGGATAACTGGAACGAGGTTCCCGATGAAATCAAGCAGACATTTGACCGGCTGGGCATCCCCGAAGCGGAAAAACTGGCGCTCTCCGGCGTGGGTGCACAGTATGATTCTGAGGTTGTTTATCACAGCATTAAAGAAGAGATGCGCCAGCAAGGTGTGATTTACACCGATATGGATACCGCACTCCATGAGTACGAGGATATCGTAAAAAAACATTTTATGAAACTGCTTCCCGCCACGGCACATAAATTCGCTGCACTGCATGGTGCGGTCTGGTCGGGCGGGTCCTTTGTCTATGTGCCAAAGGGGGTCGAGGTTCATATGCCGCTGCAATCCTATTTCCGGCTCAACGCACCGGGAGCCGGCCAGTTCGAGCACACACTGATTATTCTGGAGGAAGGCGCGCGGCTTCATTTCATTGAGGGTTGTTCCGCTCCCCGGTATAACGCGCTGAATCTGCACGCCGGCTGTGTGGAACTTTATGTGGGGGAAGACGCAACGCTGCGGTATTCTACCATCGAAAACTGGTCGAGGAATATGATGAACCTCAATTCAAAGTGCGCGGCAGTGGAAAAAAACGGCGCAATTGAGTGGGTTTCGGGTACATTTGGCTCCCATATCACCATGCTGTATCCCAGCAGTATTTTGCGGGGAGAAGGGGCCAGAAGCGAGTTTACGGGTATCACCTTTGCCGCTGCAGGACAAGAACTGGATACTGGCACTAAGGTGATTCACGCCGCACCGAATACTTCATCCACGGTATCGTCAAAATCCATCTCTAAAAGCGGCGGGAAAGCCATCTACCGCAGCGCTGTTACTGTTTTGCCCGAGGCGAAAAACAGCAAATCCAGCGTAAGCTGCGAATCCCTCATGCTGGATAGCGAGAGCCGCTCAGACACAATCCCTGTGATGGATATCCGAAATGATGAAGTGGATATCGGACACGAAGCAAAAATCGGGTGCATCAGTGAGGAAACGGTTTTTTACCTGATGACGAGGGGAATTGACGAAAATGAAGCCAAGGCGCTGATTGTCCGCGGTTTCGTGGAACCTATTACAAAGGAGCTTCCTTTGGAATACGCCGTGGAAATGAACAGGCTGGTGGCCCTTGAATTTGAGGGCGGCATCGGTTGAGAGGAGGTTGGCATGAATCATACATTAGAAAGGCTCAATAAGCTGCAGGTTTCAACATGGAACATGCTCAAAATAAACGATACATCCGTAGCGATCGATCTTGACGGTATGCCCGCCTATGCCGGGAATCCATTGCAAAAGAATTATTCCGGGTTACAGATCAGCCGTGAACCTGCATTTGAAGTAACGGAAAATCCTCCGGCCAGCCTTCGTGATATCAAAGGATACATAGCGGCGTTCTGCAATTACCGCCTGTATATCACGATCCCGGCAGGGTTCGTAGCAAAGGAACCGATCGTGCTGGACTTTCATCTCGACGGCAGTAACGCTTTCCTGTCGGATGAGTTGTTTATCTGCGCGGAAGCCGGAAGCAGCGCTACCATAGTGATCAGGTATGCGTCTGACGGCGGCGCAAATTGTATCCACTGCGGATATACAACGCTTCATGTAAATGCAGACGCAAATATCAGGCTGATAAAGGCGCAAAGATTGGCGGAGAATCATACAAGCGTTGACGCAACAGAGGTAAACGTAGATACAGGGGCAGCCGCCCATGTGGTTCTGATTGAAGGAGGGGCAGAAAAATCCGTTTCCGGCTGCAGCGTCCAGTTAGCAGGAATTGGCGCATCCGCTGATTTAGACGGCGCTTATGCCGTAAACCGCGAAAGGGCGCTTGATTTCAATTACCGTATTGAATACAAGGCCAAAAATACGCAGGGTAATATCAACGTCCGTGGCGCGCTGTTTGATAAAGCACGCAAAACTGCAAAAAGCACGCTTGATTTTCTTCCCGGTGCGGCAGGAGCAAAAGGCCGGGAAGAAGAAAGTGTAATGGTACTCGGTTCTGATACGATCAATCTTTCCGCACCGTTACTCTTGTGCGGCGAAGATGACGTGGAAGGACAGCATGCCACCACCACCGGAAAAATTGACGAGAACAAGCTCTTTTACCTGATGAGCCGCGGTATAGAAAAAAGAGAGGCACGTAAGCTGATTGCAATGGCGTCATTCAATTCTGTTTTGGAAAAAATAGTGCCAGACAGCTTGCGGGAAGATATTTCCTTATTCATTCAGGAGGTGCTGGACAATGCGAACTAACTACTCAGAGGATTTTCCTCTGCTTAAAAACAGCACGGTAAACGGAAAAAGACTGGTCTATCTTGACAACGCTGCTACTACTCAAAAGCCCACACAAGTGATTGAATCCTTGAGAAAATATTATGAACAGTACAACGCTAACCCCCATCGCGGGGCATATCCCTTAAGCGAGAAGGCAACGGAGCTTTACGAAACCGCACGGGAAAAGGTGGCGGGCTTCATAGGCGCGGGTAGTACAGAGGAAGTCGTGTTTACGAAAGGAACCACCGAATCCCTCAATCTTGTGGCTGGCATTTATGGTATGGATGTCCTCCAGAAAAACGATGAGATTTTGATTTCCATCGCGGAACATCACAGCAATTTAATCCCATGGCAGACTGTGGCAAAAGCAAAAGGCGCACGTCTTAGGTATCTTTACACCGATGAAAACGGGAAGCTGAAACCGGAAGAAATTGCCGCGAACATCACCTCCCGGACAAGGATCGTCGCTGTCGCGCAGGTTTCTAACGTATTGGGAATCGTCAATCCGATAGGGGAAATCATCAAAAGGGCCCATGAGGCCGGCGCAGTTGTCGTTCTGGACGCGGCGCAGAGCATTCCCCATATGCCGGTCAACGCGCAGGCACTGGATGTGGATTTTCTGGCTTTTTCGGGTCATAAGCTGTATGCTCCCATGGGGATTGGCGTCTTGTACGCAAAAAAAGAGCTTTTGAGCAAAATGCAGCCGTTGCTCTTTGGCGGCGGGATGGTGGACGATGTGAGCGAGCAGGCTGCCACCTTCACGGACGGCCCCGAGAAGTTTGAGGGCGGTACACAAAACGTGGAGGGTGCAGTTGGCCTGCACTCTGCAATTGATTACTTGGAAAATATCGGTTATAAGCAGATTGAAGAGGTTGAAAATGAGCTGACTGGGTATGCGCTTGCACAGCTTAATTCCATGCCCCATGTTACCGTTTACGGCAGGGAAAGCGGCCCTAACCGCACGGGCGTCATTTCCTTTAATATTGACGGAGCGCATCCTCATGATGTATCGACAATACTCAGTGCGGATGGTGTGGCAATACGTTCAGGGCATCATTGCGCTCATCCGCTGATGCGGCATATGGGCGTGAACGCCACTTGCCGGGCCAGCCTGTGCTTTTACAATACCAAAGAGGATATAGATGTTTTGATAGAATCCTTATACAAGGTCAGGGAGGTGTTGAAACTTGGAACTAAATGAGATTTATACGGAAATGATCACCGAACACAGCATATCCACAAGAAACCGCCGCCATCTGAAACAGGCCAGCGTTAGCCTGGCAGGGAAAAATCCAAGCTGCGGGGATGAAATAGAACTTGAGCTGCTGATCGACCATGGCCGGATCATGGACGCCTCCTATACCGGCACAGGCTGCGCGATTTCCCAGGCATCAGCTTCCATGATGGTTGACTTGATAAAAGGAAAGTCTCTCTCTGAGGCAAAATACCTCGCGGAGTTGTTTACCGCGATGATACAACGTAAAACAACAAATGACAAGGACTTAGAGCCGCTTGAAGAAGCAGCCGCATTGAAAAGCATCTCTAATCTGCCCGCGCGGGTAAAGTGTGCCGCCATGCCGTGGCACACTCTTGAAACAGCCGTAGAGGTTTCTGATATTTAAATGGCAGCCTTCCAGGCGGTATGGTGCCTGAAGTGAGAAATGCCGCAAACCCTTAGGTTTGCGGCATTTCTTTCTACATTCTGGCTGCCATCAGGAACTAGGTTCCAGATCTATCGCTTAAATTCCTGTCACGTCTTTTGGTATGGTAAACTCCACTGCGCCCATGTATCCCGGCGCCACTTCATATTCGTCAAATACGATTACGATTTCTCCATTCTCATTAAAGTAAAAGCTTTCATCCCCGGTAATCAGGTTAAATTCATCCACGTAATCCTCTCCCGTATTATAAAAGTACATCTTAGAATCATCCGCAGCCATCTGCTCTTCCATCTGTTTTTTGATGTTATCGCTGATCGCAGTAATGTAGTCGGCCTTATCCTTCATCAGATCCTTTAAAGACACTACATATCCTGTTCCTTTATCAATGGTAAAGATCTTTACATACTCCGCTCCGCTGGCCATGATAACGGTTGTATTGATCCGCAGGGAGAGGTACTTTTCGTTGTCTGTCACAACATCATAGCTGGAGGTCACGGAATAGTGGCCATCTCCAACCTGATCTCCTGCCACCTGTTTTTCATATTCCGCAATCAGCTGATTGGCATAGTCTTCGATGGAACGGTTAACCTTTACATTATCCTTTTCATTGATGGAAACCTTTGGGATATCTATTTTAGCCTCATAATTATTATTGGTATCCTCAAAGGTACGGAATGTAACAACCTTTGCGATCGCGCCTAAAACCGGGATTTCTTCCATGGCATTGGCAGTAACCGGGCTGGCATTTGCCATAATTACAATAGCTGCCATCGCTGCTGCCGCTGATATACCTGTTCTTTTTGTCATTTTCATCATCTTCGTTATCCTCTTTTCTTTTTTTGCTCTCTCAATTCCTGCCGCCACACCTGCACGGGCAGCCTCCGGCACAGGAATATTATGGTAACTATCTTTCATCCTTAACAGTTTTTCCTCATCATTGTGTTCCATAATAACTGCTCCTTTCTATCCTAAGTAACCTCTGGTTCCAATATGATCTTCAGTTTCTTCAGCGCCCGGTAAAGCCTGGCTTTTACGGTGCTCACGTTCATCTCCAGAATTTGAGCGATTTCTTCCAGTTTCCATTCCTCCATATATTTTAAGATCACGATTGTACGATCCTTTTCCTCTAAAGAACTTAAAAGCTCCAAGGGATCATCTTCCTTATAGCTGTCTTCATGTGGAATCTCCACCTCATCAAAGCTTACGCTTTCCTTTTTCTGCTTCCTTAAAAAGTCAATGGATGCATTTATGACGATCCGGTGAATCCAGGTCGACAGATATGTTTCTTCTTTCAGCTTCCTGCATTCCTTTATTACCCGGTATGCACTCTCCTGAACGATATCCAGAGCATCCTGTTCATTTTTTACATAGCTGTACGCAAGCCGGTAATAAGATTCATAATTTTTCAAAAGGATTCGTTCTGCCTCTTCTTCAATCTTTTGTTTCATTTCTTCCTCCTCTCTGGGGTTCTATCTATTAGACGTATTATAACTCAAAAAAGTTTCATTATTTACAAAAAAAGGAAAGACTTTATTTTTAATAAATATAAAAAGAGCAGGGTATATAAATTCTATATACTCTGCTCTGTTAAGTTTGCCTTCTTACTCAAACCGAACTATTTCTTTTTTTAACCTCTTCATAATCTTCTTTTCCAGCCTGGATATATAGGACTGGGAGATCCCCAATAGATCCGCAACTTCCTTCTGGGTCATTTCCTCTCCTTCCTCATCTGTGAGTCCAAACCGCAGTTCTACGATCTTTCTCTCTCTTGGACTTAAACGGCTGATGGCTGTATTTAAAAGGTTCCGTTCCACCTCGGTTTCTAAATCCTTATAGATGACGTCTTCCTCTGTTCCGAGAATATCTGATAAAAGGAGCTCGTTCCCATCCCAATCCACGTTCAAAGGCTCGTCAATGGAAACCTCCATCTTGGTCTTGTTATTCCGGCGCAGGTACATGAGTATTTCATTTTCAATGCAGCGGGAGGCATAGGTGGCCAATTTAATGTTTTTATTTGGATTAAACGTATTGATTGCCTTAATGAGTCCAATGGTACCTATGGAAATTAAATCCTCCACCCCAACACTGGTATTATCAAACTTCTTCGCTATGTATACCACAAGACGGAGATTATGTTCAATCAACTCTGATTTTGCTCTCTGATCATCATCACTGCCAAGGAGCGCAATAATCTGTGCTTCTTTTTCATTGTCCAGAGGCGGAGGAAGAATATCAGCTCCTCCTATGTAATGAACCTCCCCCTTTGACGGCATCATCAATGTTTTAAATGTTGGAATTGCCTTAAACTGGAAACGGTTTGGTACGGATACTTTTATAATCATAGATACTCTCTCCTTTACTTCGTTCACTCACTCTTCATGCAGCAGCATCTGATATTCTCCATTTACGGATAATGTCTTTTTGCTTACGGCCACCAGAGGCCTTTCAATCACCTTCACTTCATCCCCTTGACGTACCTCCATCTCATCCAAAAAGATTCCGGGCAGCATGCCGTCACTTTTCCCAACGCTACCGTAGGGAATGTAGACGACCTCCGACACACTTTCGCAAAGCTCCCGGACAGCCTCATAAGTCACAACATGGACGGCCCGACGGCTTACCGGTTCATACAGTCTGTTTCCTGTATCAAGCAGAGCCGTTACTACCTTTTTCTTTCCTCTGTAATGCATGGTAACTTCATAAAAATTGTTCTTTCCCTTTAGCATGGCGGTAATCTGCCGCAGAAAGCAGCGGATTCCGAAGTAAGTACCCGCCGCAATAAAAATCAACCGGTAAAAGGGTATGGCTTTCTGACCATTTCCTCTAAGAATCTGTTCTATATAATAGCCGGCCTTCGTATGCTGATATAGGGCATCCATTATGCCTGCCGTTGTTACTGCAGCCAGATAAAGAGCACATACTGCTTTCCCTATTTCCTTTGGTCTTTTTACGTCGAAAGCCGTCATCACCATCAGGGTGCTCACCGCCAGATAGGTTATTACCATCTCAAGCCACAGGGGTAAAAATGGAAAAGCGGCAGCAAACACAGCCCAAGCTGCCCCCAAAATAGCCCCAAGAATCATTCTCCACCATATGAGACGATACTTCATCCCCCGCCTGACAATGGATAATACCAGGAAATCCATGGCAAAATTAGTTAAGAACAACACATCAATATACAGGTTTATTTCCGTCGCCGCTTTCACCTCCCGCCCTGTACGAACATTATAGCCAGTAAGCCATTCAGAATTTGTCAAAACCATGGGGATGATTCCAATTTTTTATCGCCTTTTTCCATCCTGCCACGGCATTTGCCGACAGATTCTTACAGACCACACGTTCCCCTTTTGTCCATTCCTCCTCTCTTCCTGACAAATGGACAAAAATCAAAAAGGACGCTTTCTCCCATGGCTACGCAACAAAAAACAGCCGGCCACAGCATTTTCTGCCATGTTCGACTGTTTTTCACATTCTATTTAAGATTGTCGATTTTCCAAGATGGGGATTTAAGAGAGCTGAGAAAGTCTCTCCTTTACCTGAGCCATCATCTGAGCATATTTCTCAAGCTTAGCCTTTTCCTCTTCAAGCTTGGCTGCCGGAGCCTTGCTTACGAACTTTTCGTTGTTAAGCATGCCCTCTACACGGGCCAGCTCCTTGCTTAAGCGCTCTTCTTCCTTCTTTAAACGTTCTACTTCTTTTTCAATATCCACCAGTTCCGCAAAAGGCATGTAGATGACTGCCTGATGAATGACCGCTGATACGGCATCGTCTGCTATGCCACTTTTATCCTTTTGTAAATAAACCTCACCGGCATAACCCAGAGTAGCGAAAAATACCTTGCTGTGTTCAAAGATATCAAGAATCTCCTGATTCTCAGAAACAACATAAACCTTTGCTTTTCTGCTGGGCGGAACATTCATGGAGGTACGTACATTCCGGATTCCTCTTACAGCTTCCTTAATGGTTTCAACCGCATGCTCATCGGTTTCAAAGTTCCATGCCTCCTTATACTCCGGCCAGCTGGAAATCATAATGGACTCCTCTTCCTCCTGAAGATTGCAGAAGATTTCCTCGGTAAGGAATGGCATATAAGGATGAAGAAGCTTTAAGGAGTTAATAAGCACGGTTTTCAGCGTCCAGATGGCCGCTGCTTTTGTCTGATCATTATCGTCCCACAGCCTTGGCTTCACCATCTCGATATACCAATCGCAGAATTCTTCCCAGATAAAGTCATAAACCTTTTGAAGGGCGATTCCCAACTCATATTTATCCAGGTTTTCCGTTACATCTTTTGCAAGGGTGTTCGCCTTGGACAGGATCCATTTGTCCGCAATGGTAAGTTCTGAAAGCTCTGCCTTTGCTTCCGGTGCTTTCTCTATATTCATCATAATGAAACGGGAAGCATTCCAAACTTTATTGGCAAAGTTTCTGCTTGCCTCCACTCGCTCCCAGTAGAAACGCATGTCATTGCCAGGCGCATTGCCGGTGATCAGGGTCATTCGCAGGGCATCGGCTCCGTACTTTTCAATAACCTCCAGAGGATTGATACCGTTTCCTAAGGATTTACTCATCTTGCGGCCCTCGGAATCCCTTACCAGGCCATGCATCAGCACCGTATGGAAAGGAAGCTTTCCGGTCTGCTCGATTCCGGAAAATACCATGCGGATTACCCAGAAGAAAATAATGTCATAGCCTGTAACCAGTACATCAGTTGGATAGAAGTATTCTAAGTCCTCTGTTTTTTCCGGCCAGCCTAAGGTGGAGAAAGGCCAGAGAGCAGAGGAAAACCAGGTGTCAAGGGTATCCTCATCCTGAGTCAGATGGGTTCCTCCGCATTTGGGGCATACGGTCGGAACTTCTTTCGATACAATGATCTCTCCGCACTGGTCACAATAATATGCCGGGATGCGATGTCCCCACCAAAGCTGCCTGGAAATACACCAGTCACGGATATTTTCAAGCCAGTGAAGATATGACTTATCAAATCTATCCGGAACGAATTTCAGTTCTCCTGTTTTTAAAGCCTCAATTGCCGGCTTTGCCATCTCTTCCATCTTAACAAACCACTGCTGCTTTACCATCGGTTCTACGGTGGTCTTACAGCGGTCATGGATTCCTACCGCATGGGAATGGGGAGCCACCTTTACCAAAAGCCCCAGCTCCTCAAGATCCTTCACAATGGCTTTTCTGGCCTCATAACGCTCCATGTCATGATATTTGCTTCCCGGAAGGTTGATGGTGGCATCGTCATTCATGACATTTATTTCAGGAAGGCTGTGTCTCTTACCTACCTCAAAGTCATTGGGGTCGTGGGCCGGGGTGATCTTCACACAGCCGGTACCGAATTCCTTATCTACATAGGAATCTGCTACCACCGGTATCTCCCTGCCTGTAAGCGGAAGTTCTAACATCTTTCCGATAAGGTCCTGATAGCGCTCATCTTCCGGATTAACTGCCACCGCAGTATCTCCAAGAAGGGTTTCCGGCCTGGTGGTTGCAATCTCCACAAACCTGCCTTCTTCTCCTGCAATGGGATAATTGATATGCCAAAAGAAGCCATTCTGGTCCTCATGTATCACTTCCGCATCAGAAATGGAAGTCTGGCAAACCGGACACCAGTTTACGATACGGGAACCTTTATAAATATAACCTTTTTCATAGAGCTTGATAAAAACTTCCTGAACAGCTGCTGAACAGCCTTCATCCATGGTAAAACGCTCTCTGTCCCAGTCAGCAGAGGATCCCAGCTTATGAAGCTGGTTGATGATCCTGCTGCCATAATCCTTTTTCCAGTCCCAGCATTTATCCAGAAAGCCATCCCTGCCCAGTTCCTCTTTGTCAATCCCCTGCATCTTTAAGCTTTCAATGACCTTTACTTCGGTTGCAATGGCCGCATGGTCTGTACCTGGCTGCCACAGGGCCTCGTAGCCTTGCATCCTCTTAAAGCGGATCAAAATATCCTGCATGGTGTTGTCAAGTGCATGCCCCATGTGAAGCTGTCCTGTAATATTAGGAGGCGGCATTACAATGGTAAAGGGCTTTTTATCCTTGTTTGGTTCTGCATGGAAATACTTCTTATCCAGCCATTTCTCATAAAGCTTGCCTTCAATCCCTGCCGGATTATAGGTCTTCTCCAATTCTTTCATCATGTTCTCCTTCCTGCTGACCGCCATATATTCCGGGCTTATTAGTATGCCCTTGGGCGGAATTGCGCTTCCAAAGCGGAGCGCTTTGTATAACAGGAAATTCCAAATAGATTTCCCAGTATACAAAAAAGCCCTCTGCATCGTTGGGATGCAAAGGGCGAATCAACGCGGTACCACCTTTGTTCATATGGCAGAGCCTGCCATATCTCATATAGCCTATAACGCAGCCAAACGTGAAAGCCTACTGAATTACAAAATTTCAGCCTTCCGGTTCAGAAGCTACCTTCCGCATACACTACCTTAACCGTCTTTCAGCCGGTGAACGGTTTTCTCTTTCAGGGTTATAAGCGTACTCCTCTTCTTCTCTACCTTTTCCTTGTTCTTGCCCGTGCAATTTGGGCATACAGGTATACCCGCAGGGTGTTTTCTTGTTCCTGCCCATGTTTTTTGAGCATATAGGTATACCCGCAGGGTATTTCCTTATACCATGTAATGATAGTGTCTTTTTATAGTTTTGTCAAGTACAATACTCTTATGAATTTCAGAAATCTAATCTTCTCCCAGATATGCCTTTTTCACCTCTTCATTACTGGCAAGATTTTCGCAGGTATCTTCCATAACAATCTGGCCGTTCTGAACCACATATCCCCGGTCTGCAGTCTCTAATGCAATTTTAGAGTTCTGCTCTACAAACATAATCGTCATACCGGTATTACGGATCCGTACAATCGCTTCAAAAATCTCTCTGATCACCAACGGAGCCAGTCCAAGGGAAGGCTCGTCTAAGAGCAGCAGTTTCGGTTTTCCAAGCAGCGCTCTTCCGATTGCAAGCATCTGCTGCTCTCCACCGCTTAGTGTTCCGCCCAACTGCTCCATTCTTTCCCGCAGACGGGGAAACAATGTATAGATCTCTTCCAGTTCCTTTTTTACATTATCCATATCCTTACGGGTATAAGCACCAACCAGCAGATTTTCCCGGACCGTCAGCTTTGAAAAGATGTGGCGTCCCTCTAAAACCTGACAAAGTCCCAGGGCAGTAATCTTATTACCGGGCATCTTCTGGATGTTCTTTCCGTTAAAGATAATTTCACCTTTGACTCCGGAGGCATCCGTAAGTCCGGAAATCGTCCGCAGAGTCGTAGTCTTTCCGGCTCCATTGGCTCCGATCAGGGTTACGATCTCACCTTCATTAATATAGAGATTGACATCCTTTACCACATGGATATTCCCATATGAATAATTCAAATTCTTTACTTCAAGCAATGGCGCCATAGATTAATCCTCCCCTAAATAAGCTGCAATTACTTCCGGATTATTCTGAATCTGGACAGGCGTTCCCTCCGCCAGCTTCTTGCCGTAGTTAAGAACAAATATATAATCCGTAATTCCCATCATCAGTTTCATATCGTGCTCAATCATTAAAATTGTCACGCCCAGATTCTGGATCTTGCGCAGAATATCAAACAGCTCCTCTTTCTCCTTGGAGTTCATTCCTGCTGCCGGTTCATCTAGGAGCAGAAGCTTAGGATTGCTGGCCAGAGCACGGACAATCTCCAACAGACGCTGTTTCCCGTAGGATAAAGAACCGGACATCTCATAAGCATTAACCCGAAGCCCTACAAAATCCAGCCAGTCCAATGCCTTCTCAAGCACTTCCTTTTCTTCCTCCCTCTGACCCTTTGTTCCCAGTATGGCGGAAAAATATCCTGATTTCATCTTAGGGTGCAGCCCTACCATTACATTTTCCACAACTGTCATCTTCCGGAATAAATTGATAACCTGATAAGTTCTGGACATACCGATGTGATTGATCTCAAAGCATTTTTTCCCGTTAAGCTTCACACCATCAAATACAATCTCTCCCTCATTGGGTGTATAGACACCGCTGATCAGGTTAAAAAAGGTCGTCTTTCCAGCTCCGTTAGGTCCGATCAGGCCATTGATCGTGCCTTGTTTAATCGTAAGGGACACATTATTTACGGCTGTCAGCCCGCCAAAGCGCAAGGTAACATCTTTTACTGTCAGCATATCAGCTCACCACCCTTCTTTTATCAATCTGCTTTTTAATGATGCCATAGATTCCGCCCGGCATCAGCAGAATAACGGCTAACAACATAAATCCATAGATCAGCATCTGATACCGCTCAGCAAAACGAAGTCCTTCATTCAA
The DNA here is from genome assembly GCF_900105215.1 of Lacrimispora sphenoides. Taxonomy (NCBI): domain Bacteria; kingdom Bacillati; phylum Bacillota; class Clostridia; order Lachnospirales; family Lachnospiraceae; genus Lacrimispora; species Lacrimispora sphenoides. The sequence goes on from NZ_FOIP01000002.1 coordinate 1,969,007, forward strand.
TAGGAGTACGGCTGCAGCTCCCATAATCGGTCCGCTTAAAGAAGCAGTGCCGCCAAAAAGAAGCATCGTTAAGAACATAACCGACTGTCTGTTGGAAAATGTCTCCGGACTGATAAAACGTACATAGTGTGCATACATGGAACCGGCAAAAGCCGTATAAAAAGCACTGGTAGCAAAGGCAATAATCTTGTACCGCTTCACATCAATTCCCATTCCGTCCGCAGCATGGGAATTTTCACGAATGGCTAAAAAGGCACGTCCTTCCTTGGATTTCACCAGCCGGTGTTTCATCAGTAAGAAGATACATACGCAAATAAGTGCAAAATAATAAAATCTGGCATTGGTATTAATCTTAAAACCTAATAAATTGATAGAATCGGTATAGAAGCCTGTAAAGTTACCTGTGATTCCTCCCGGTGACTGGGCGACCAACTGGTAAACAATCTCTCCGAATGCTACCGTTGCCAGTGAAAGAAAGTGAAAGACCAGCTTAGAGGCCGGATATGCAAGCAAAGCACCGATCAGTGTGGCAATCACAGCCGCAATCACCATGGTAAACAGAATAGGCAGATGCAGATACTTGTGGAGAAGCGCCGAACCGTAAGCTCCAATAGCGAAAAAGGCAGCATGCCCCATTGAAATCTGCCCGCAGTATCCAAACACCAGGTCAAGCCCGGAAATTGCAATTATATAAATCCCGATAAATCCGCAGATTAAAATTCCGTAATTAAAATTCCGAAACAGCAGCGGAACCAGCAGGAGCAGAATTGCAAGCAGTATTTTTGAAACTTGTTTTAATTTCATTCCCATTTCCCCCTTCTTTAGTCTGTCAGCGCCTGCTCATTGAAAAGACCCGTAGGCTTTATAAACAGAAACAAAAGCAGCACTGAATAGGATATAATATCCTTATAAGCAGAGGAGATGTACGCCGAAGTACAGGTCTCCACTAGTCCAAGCAGAATTCCTCCTACAATTGCGCCATACATATTTCCAAAACCGCCGATTACCGCACTGGAAAATCCTTTTCTTCCGATGATGGCTCCTAACATGGTATAAACGCCGTAAATAGGCCCAAGTAAAATTCCGCCTGTTGCCGCAACGCCGGCTGATAAGCCCCAGGTTACGCCGGTGCTGAAGGAAACATTGATTCCGCAGGCCCGCGCAGCTGTCGCATCCATGGCAGCCGCACGCATTGCCGTACCAAAGCGGGTATATTTCATAAATATATGTAATGCCACCATACATACCAGACTCATCAGGATACAAAAAAGTGCTTCCGGCTGTACTTTAACTCCAAGCACGCCTACCAGCGGAATCGGGAAAATCTGCGGAAATGACAGTGTCTGTGTTCCCCAGATTAACATTGCCGCATTTTGGATTATATAGGATATAGCGATGGTTGCAAGTACAATATAAACCGGTAAAACATGATTTTTAAGCAGTGTACGAATAATGGCCTTTTCCAGAAACAGGCCCAGAAAGAACATACACAATACCACACATACCAGAGAAATTACAAAAGGAAGCTTAAAAATTCCATAAAAGCTATAACCAAGAAACGCTCCCAAAGTCAGCATATCTCCCTGGGCAAAGCTCATAAGTCCGGACGCTTTATAAATCAGACTGTATCCCAGTGCAATAAGCCCGTACACACAGCCGATTACAAGCCCTGATATCACTACTTGTATTAACATCATTATCATCCTTCCTGATTAAAATGAATCGGCAAAAGAGCCCGGCACAAACCGGACTCTTACACCGGATTTATGTATCAATGTTACTTTCCTGCCTTAAATGCATCAAATCCGCCGTCGTCTACCCATTTATCCAGCACAGTATACTTCTCATCGGCAATTACATAGCTGTTGCAGGAATGCAATCCTTCGCCGTCTCCGCTGCTGTAATCAAAGGTGCCGCCAAGACCCTCTAATCCGCTTATGCTTTTAATGCCCGCCATAATAGCATCAGGATCGGTGCTTCCGGCATTCTTTATTCCCTCAGCTAAAACCTTTACCGCATCATATCCTCTCATGGCGCCTTCATGATATGGCAGAGCGCCGTATTTTTCATCGTACTTAACGATAAATTCCTTCATGTTAGGAATATCACATTCATCTACCGTTTTGTAGGAAATGTAAGGATAAGCAAAAATCCAGCCGTTGGCTGCAGAACCGGCTACTCTTAAGCTGTCTGCCTGGAACAGCTCTTTATTAAAGCACAGTCCTTCAAAACCAAACTGACGTAGCTGCTTTGCGATGATCGGCTGTACATTGGCATAGGTTGCTGCATAGATTGCATCCGGCTTTGTGTTGATAAGCTTTGCTGCCTGTCCGGAGAAATCTGTGTCTCCATCCACATATGTCTCTGTCGTAGTAACCGTTATTCCTACCGCTTCCGCCTCTGTTTTCATAGATCCGGCTGCCTTTTTGGAAGAATCATCCTGACCGGAGAAGATCGCCAGGGAATGAACGTCTAAATCTACCATGTTCTGAGCCAGGATCTTCATAACATAATCGCTGTTCAAAGATGATCTAACGATATAATCCCACCCATTCTCCATAAAGGACGGGCTTAAGCCGATTCCGATCGTTGGGATCTTTGCGTCATTTAATAGCGCGCCCTGAGCCATCTGGCAGGTACTGAGAAGCGGCCCAATTACCGCATCCACCTTGTCCACCTCTACCATCTTGTTGGCAATCTTAATAGCCTCTTCCGGTGAGCCCTGGTCATCGTAAGTTACCAGCTTGATCGTCTGTCCGTTTAAACCGCCTTCTGCATTCAGCTCTTCTACTGCCAGCATGATTCCGTTTAAGGTTGCCTGGGCTGCCTGGGCGTTCACGCCGGTTAAGGGCTGTGGGGAACCGAGAATAAACTCACCGCCTGTACCGGCAGCCTGGGCAGTCGTTTCAGCAGATGAGCCGGCTGCCGTCTGTGATGCTGCAGCGGTTGTGGTTTCAGTGAAGCTCTGCTGTGAGCATGCTGCCAGCGAACAAATCATAGCTGCCGAAAGAACTGCTGCACTAATCTTTTTGAACATAATAAATACCTCCCTAATAAGTATAAGTTTTTTTATAGTTTCTGCCTGACTCAGTCAAACAGGATAACCATCTTTCTTAAATCCGCCGGCGGCTGCTTCATATGTTCAAACACCTTACCGATTTCAGAAAACGGAATGTAATGGCTGACGATTCCATCGATCTGAAACTCCCCTGCGGTCATCTTTTCAATCGTCGGAACAAACTGCCCACAGGACATTCTGGTTCCAATGATCTCCAGCTCTCTTCCATTGATCATAGCTTGAGTGATATTCTCCGGCTCTGTGCAAAATCCCAATGGAACAATCCTTCCGCCGTTTGCAATAATCCCAGGCTTCATAACCTGAAAAAGAGAACCAGGGTAACAGGCCGAATCAAAGATAACATCTACTCCGGCTCCTTCCGTAATCTCCTGAACCCGTTTAACCAGGTCTTCATCTCTCGTGTTAATCACATAATCAGCACCATAGGAAAGCGCCCGTTCCAGCGAACTCTCGTTAATATCGGCACAAATTACCCGGCATCCTTTCGCCTTGCAGGTCTGGAGAATGATCGCACCAATCGTACCGCTTCCCAGCACGAGCACCAGATCCTCTTCCACGACTCGTCCTCTTTTTGTACAGTGTCCTCCTATGGCAAAGGGCTCCACAAGCGCTGCATCCTTAAACTCCATGGTATCCGGAATCAGGTATACCTCATGTTCAGGAACCACAAAATATTCCCGCCAGCCGCCGTCGATCACCGCACCTCTTGCCTTGACCGTCCGGCATACATTCCGCCTTCCGCTCTTGCACTGCGGGCACTCGCCGCACGCAACAACCAAATCCACTACCACCCGGTCGCCTTCCCGTACCTTTGTCACTCCGCTTCCGGTCTTTACAATCACTCCTGCATTCTCATGACCAGGAACTCTTGGAAATACTGCCTGAGGATTTTCTCCCAGGAACAGATGAATATCAGACCCACACACTCCTGCCGCCTTCATCTGCACCAACACTTCGCCCTCTCCCGGCTCCGGAATCGGAAGATCAATCACCTGATACTGAAAAGGCTCTGTAATAATTACCTGCTTCAAACTTTTCGTCTCCCTTCAATTTACAAGACATCCACCGCGTTGCATATATTAGTATTCTAATATATTAGTATATCTGTTTCTAAGGATAACATTTTTATAAACGACAGTCTATTTACTAAAATAACAAAATCTACAATTTCTTTTTGTATAATTTGTACATATTTCCATTTTTGGCAACAAAAAAAGCATAAAAATGCAGGATGCAAATTTTTATGCCCTAATCTTACTTTTACGACTAATCTTATTAATCTTTAAAATAATGAGGATAAACCTCTCTTACTTCCTTTTCCTCACCAATATACCTGGTTAAATGTTCTACTAAAATTGTACCCGCCAGTTGCCTATCCTTGGCCCTGATTGCATCAACAATCCTTCTGTGGTCGGAAACCACTTTCAAATCCTTTACCGCAAACAGCGCCATGCGCCTTAAACGGTCCGAATGAATGGAAAGTCCATTGCTGATATTATAAATCAAATCCTTTTTGCAGATACTGAACAGCATTTCATGAAACAGATCGTCAAAATGCAGCAATTCTCCCGACCAGCCCTGTGCAGCATAAAATTCCTGCAGCTTTAAGTTTTCTTCCAGCCGCACAATATCCTCCGGTGTTGCCATCTCACACGCCAGCTCCACAATTGCCTTCTCAAGCACCAGGCGCAAAAAACGTGCTTCATTTACCAGTTCCAAATCAATCAGTGCAATCCGGCTCCCCTTCTGGGGATAAATTTCAATAATCTTGCTTTTGCTGAGTTCCATGATGGCTTCTCTTACCGGAGTTCTGCTAACCCCAAGTTCTGCGGAAACCTCCATATCGTTCAGACTACTCCCCGGCTCTAAATCCAGGGAAATAATGTTGTCTTTAATAATCCGTAACGCATACTCCCTTGCGATCTCTCCTGACTTACGAGGTTTCACCTGCATTTTTAAACTCCTGTCTCTGTATATTTTTTCAATTTATTATAAAGTAATCATTCTTTAGACTAATATACTAGCATATTGAGCACCGTTTAGCAATCTGAAACAGAATCCGTTTTATGACATAATATTCCGGTATTCCTGTTTCCACTTCTGGATAAACTCACCGGCTCCCTGAAGCCGCTTGATCGGGTCTTTTTGAAACAGCTGTTCAAGTTCTTTTAAGCTGTCCGCCCCGGCCGCCAGCTCCTCCGCCTTTTCTTTTTCTATTTCGCATTCCTGCCTCATTTCATCTGTAATGAGAGACTGAAACCGTTCATTTAACACCAGGCCCGGATTCCATTGGGCCAGATGGCATATTCTTTTTAAAATCTCCGCATTTTTCACCAGATCAAAGGATTTCTGGTAGGCCTGGCAGGCTTTGTCCGTCATAAACAGCCTGGCATAAGCCGCTCCCAGATTATTATATATTTTAGCCCGGAAGGCATCATCTCCCCGGTTTCCCTTTGGAAGATCCAGGATCTTCCGGTATTCTGACTCAGCCTTTCCATATTGCTTTCTGGAAAATAAGTAATCCGCCTTTGCCTTTAAAAACTCCTGGACAGGCATCCGTCGGTAAGTGGACAGATTCTGCCGGAACCGTCCGACCTCAGAAGCAGTATAATAATCGCATTCGTGAAGGATCATGGCAAGAAGCTCATCCGTTTCCTCGTCGCTTTGCTGCCATTTTTCCAGTTTTGCAGCCAGAAACCCCATATCCAGATCCTCTCTGATAAACTGGATCAGGTTATTATCCACAAATTGATCCATGACCAAAAGAGGATTATTATAAATCACATAGCAAAGCTCCTGGGATGAAAACAGGCGGATTCCCAGGCCTTCAAAATAAAAAGGATGTTTAACCGGCTCCTGCCGGCAAAGAATCAAACTCATAGCATAACCTCTTGCCTTATCACGGCCTCTGTGGCCGGAAATATTTCACCAAAGCCCTTGTCTTTTAGTACTACTGCCATGGTTTTCGCATCCAAGAACCCAAAGCTGATCCCTATCCGGAGGGTTTTTTCCATACGTTTTGGAAATCCTTCCAGCGGAATCTTCACCAGCCGTTTCTGCTTTGGATCCATGGGCGTTACCATGAATTCTACGTAATCCTGATGATCCACGATTAAATCCACGCTGCTCTTTGCTTCATACCAGTTGTCCCCGGCTGCAGCTACTACCAGCTGGCTTTCCCGTTCCTTATGGAGCACCTTCATGGAAATGGTGGAATGAAGCCGCCCCTCACAAATGCAGGTAAATGGATAAGAGGTCTTATCCTGAAGATAATCCATTCCCTTAAAAGCCGCACCTCTGGCAAACAGCTCCGGTTCCATATACACCTTCCGTCGGGAGCAGAGTATCTTCATGGAATCTCCCGCCCAGTCATGGCGTTCAAAGCCCTTTCCCGTCAGAAAGACAGATGAAAATAATTTCTTCTGGAGAAGCCTGTCCGCGCAGGAGCTTAAGATTTTATCCGCCAACTTTCCTCCGGAAGGCGTATCTAAAATATCCAGATTAAAACTTTCTTCCAAAGCCTCATCCTCTGCAATCACCACCATCTTCCGAAGGCCTCTCTGTACCTTAAGCTCATGATAGTGAAAAGAGTCTTCTGATAAGTCAAACACACCTACCTGATTGCTCCAAACCTCTTTTTTCTGGCTGAGGGTATAGTATACAAAGCTTTCCGTATGGCTTATGATGTGCACACGATCTCTTGGAATCTCTAAGTAGTCCGCGCAGTACATAAGGGCATCCATCAGCTTTACATCCACCTTCTGCATGGTGATCACCAACTGTTTCACCTCATCGCAGAAAAACTCTTCCATGGGAAGCTTTAATATCTTTTTTAAAAACATCTTTAAAAGGTCAAGACCTTCGTATTTGGTTCCGCCCAGAGTGGCGGTTCCCTCTTTCCTAACCATTTTTATCAGCTTGTCTATTATAATGCCTTCGCCTACAAGAGTATAGGCATAAGCCTCTTCTCCTACAAACCAGGCATCTTCATCCTTTTTCCTGCAGATCACTGTAGGAAAGCACCATGTTTTTTCCCTGTCATGGCAGCATATGCGGGTATAGGCATCGCAAAGGTCAAGCCCTATTATCAGTCCGTCCATTGACAGCCCCCTTATCTTACATCAGTGGAAATAATTCTTCTGCAGCAGCATTCTTTTTTAAATACTCCTGCATCCGATTTTTGAGCCCGTTTTCATCCTTTAAGCTTAAGGACAGACTCATATCATTTAAACAGGCAAACTTGCTGTCCGAAGCCTTTCGGGAGACTCCGGTATCGCAGCTTACACTGCCTTCTTTTTTTAGAACCCACGCTTCCTCGATCAGCTCTCTCACCCGGTATTCCATGATCTCGCCTTCAAACAGTATCTTCTGCTTGACGAAAACTCCCTGGTACATCCGGGAAATATCCTCACTGTGAAACTCTTCTTCATCCGGAAGAATTCTGACCTGCAATTCCACTTTGGAATCCCGGTCCCCACAGTACTGGATCATGGCTTTATCCATAATATCTTCCGGCATAGGAATATATTTTGACAAATCCTTAAAATACGGAAACACAAGACCTTCTTCTAACAGGAAGGAAACCGTAGTCCGGCACAACATCTGCTGCTCTTCATCAAGCGCAGAAAGTTTCGAATAATACTTAGTTATGGCCAGCAAATAAATGGTGGGGAGACGGCCTTTTACAGATGCTGCCTTAACCGTTCCTTCTAAATAAGCGAAAACCTTTTCCTCCGGCTCCTTATCCTCCATAAAGTACTCTGTACATTTTATGGTAAAATAAGCCTTCACTATCATATCACCGGTTTCCTTGCGGCTCCGGTAAAGGCCAAACACCTTGTCAAGTTTAGAGCTGCATCCGGAAAACATCATCTGAGCCGTCAGGCGTTCTTCCAGATCATATGTTTCCACATGCTCGGAAACTCCCTTCATAAGCACCTGATACATCTGGCTCGTCAACCCGTTAAAATGCTCGCACAGGTAGTCAAGGATCACGCCGTCACTTTTTCCTTCCTTAAAAACATCATATGCCAGATGTAAAAGCAAAGGATCCTCGTCAAATAAGTTCTTAAGTATCATTTTCATACACAATTCATAAAGCCGCTCCGTCCTAGTTCCTTCGCTTCCGAATTCCCGGATCATTAAGAACGCCTCTTCCATGTGGTTGTTATGAATGAGCGTATCACAGACGTTTATCCGCTCTTCCTTGGAGAGGACCTTTTTATCCAGCTTAACCAGATACCCGGCTCCTTCATCTCCTTCCAGACCGTCAGAGGCCTGTCTGCCGTAAAACTCGATGACTTTGGAAAGGAGAAGCTTCTGATAAAGAGGCCGCAGGTTTTTATCCTCAAGCGTGCCTTCTAGAATCTTCACCTCTTCTATATCTGAGGCCCCGTCCGCCAGAATCCGTTCACATGCCCGGAGCCGGAGCATGGAATGCTCCGGATATAGTTCAAAGCAGCGCTCTTCCAGTTCCGGGCGGTCCATAACAGGTTCTTTCTCATAGGGAATGTTGGCATACCGGTTGCCAAAGGCATCCTGGAAAAGCAATATGCTGTGCTCTGAAAACAAGGGTACATAGGAGACACCATCATCGAGAAGGAATGCATCCTCCTCTGTCATTTCCTCATAGCACACAATGACATACTTCATCTTTTTATTGCTGCATTCCACCCGGTAGGACCGGAGTATGGAGGGCAGCACCTTTGCCATAGGAAGATCGATCACATCCTTTAATATCATCCGCTCATAAATTCCGGCCAGCTGCTTGTCAATCCGTGACTCAAACAGCTGCTCCGTAGCAAATTTCTCGATCGTCCGCTCATAGGCCTGATACAGAGGGTCAGTCGGTTCCAGATAAACCAGAACATTCTTATAAAGGATCGCCCTGCTATGGAGATCCAGTTCATTTCCTCCGTAGGAAAAATAAAGAAGCACTTCCTTTGGGAGTAGATAGCAGTAATTCCCCGGCAGAGCATACAAATAATATTCATACAGCCGCGTCAGGCTGATCCCTGCCTTTACCCCTTTTTCATACCAGGAAAAGGATTCCGCCATGCGGCATTCCCCTTTGATTAACAAGGCACAGATCGCCTCAAGCACCTCTTTTATGGGGTGCTCCTCATAAAGCTTAACTAACATCCGGTACTGCAGCCGGTTAAAATGCTTTGCCGTTAAGGTAAGTTTGGATACGGCCACAGCCAGCTTTTGATCTACGATCCCTTTTCCGGCGCAATGATAAAGGATCTGGAGTTCCATGGAACCCATGGCCCTTATGATCTCCGGTGAACTGTTCAGCACTTTGCAGCCCCATACGTAGAAAAACGGGCTTCTGACCCCCATTTGAAACTGCTTCTTCATCATGGCTAACAATGAAGGCAGATTCTCAAACAGCTTGTCATCCAGCTTTATAAGCAGCAAAAAAAGCCAGAAGAGCCTTCTATCTTCTTCCAGATATTTTTTCATGAGACGGATCAGGGATTCCTTCTGGTATTCGTCCGGCTGCACCTTTAACCGCAGGTACTGGTAATAGCAGTATAGCTCCCTTTTTTCCTGACGCACCTTAAGGACATCATCCCTGCATTCGTCAAGGAGCAACGCCGCTTTGGAAGGATTTCCCTGGCCAAGGAATATCTCAGCCCGAAGCAGTTTAAGGAGGCTGTTTTCACCCTTCATCAGTTCAATCTCATCAAGGGCTTTTTCCATCTCATCATATAGATTATTTATATCCTTCTGCCCGTACTCTTCTTCCAGGCGGAGCCGTAAAAACCGGCTCAAGGCTTCTTTTGCAAATGCATTTTCTGCGGATACCCCTCCTCCAGGGTTATTGACCGCCGTAACAGGGATGACAAAACGATCTTCAACTCCAGTTATGAGAATCCTTCCGGAATTCTCTCCCTGGTGCATGCGTTCCGGATGGACCAAAAAGGGGACCCTGCATTCCTCTTCTTCAAAGTCCTGCTCCCCAACGCTTTTCTTTGGCAGCTCTATAAAATCACAGTCCGTTGTAACTTCCAGGTTCACATAGCCCCAGTCGCTGCGCTTTATAATCACCCAGTCCGTTACAACTTCTTCCAGTTCTCCAAATCTCCGCTCCTCGGTTTCCGTCCATAACTGGACCGGCTCTTTTACCTTTAAAGCGGTCAGAAACTCTTCCAGTTCCTTTCTTCTGTCAGGTCTCCCCTTTAATCCATCGTAGATTGCCCTTACATGAAGGTCCTGCATAAAGGGAGCCGTGACAAAATCCCGGTACTCAAACAACCGAAGAGCCGTATCCATATCTTTTTTAGCCGTATCTGCAAAATCCTCTGCTGTCTTTAAATCACTCAGCGCTTTTCCTGACGTGCTCAGTTCCACGCAAAAAGAATAAGGGACTTCTCTCTCGCCGCCATTGGTAACCAGATAAAAAGAGCCCTTAATCACATCTCCATCTTCCAGGTAACTACTGTTTATCTCATAGACCAGATGGTTATATGTTCCGCCAAACGCTCCGCTTATGAGTCTGACACGGAAATTTGACGAATATGCAAGTCCTTTTATATGTAAATTATTCTCACTGGTAACGACAAGTTCCCGCCTGGTAGCTCCGCCGGAACGAACCACATCATCAATTTCCCACGGTGTCACCTTAATCTTTGGAATCTCTGAATCAATGATGCCCTTTGCCAGCCTGTTGATCCGTTCTCTCATAGTACCACCTGTATCTTTAATTTCCTTATCTTATTTAGCTATTTGATTTTAATTACTCTATATTCTAACATATTTTCTATTGATTTAAAACCCTAAAATTGGTATGATAAAATAAAACTGTGAAAAAAAGGACGAACGATCATGACAACCAACGAAAAAGCTTTATTACTGCATAAAGAATGGAAAGGAAAGCTGGAAATTATTTCCAAAGCAAAGGTAAAAAGCCGGGAGGATCTGGCCCTTGCCTATACTCCAGGCGTAGCGGAACCCTGCAAAGTTATTGCCGGGGATCCGGAAGCTGCCTACCTATACACAATCAAATCCAACACCATTGCTGTCGTTTCAGATGGAAGCGCTGTTCTTGGACTTGGCAACATCGGACCTCTGGCCGCCATGCCCGTTATGGAAGGAAAAGCGGTGCTCTTTAAGGAGTTTGGGGGAATCAATGCTATCCCGATCTGTCTGGATACCCAGGACACCGAAGAGATCATTAAGACCGTGGTGAATATTGCACCCGCTTTCGGCGGAATTAATCTGGAGGATATCTCCGCCCCCCGCTGTTTTGAAATCGAAGAACGGTTAAAAGAGCTTCTTGACATCCCCGTATTCCATGATGACCAGCACGGAACGGCGATCGTCGTTCTTGCCGGCATTATAAACGCCTTAAAAGTGACAGGAAAGAAAAAAGAGGAATGCAAAATTGTTGTAAACGGTGCAGGCTCCGCCGGTATCGCCATTACAAAACTCCTTCTGTCCTACGGATTTCTTCATATCACCATGTGTGACCGTGCAGGAATCCTGGCAAAGGGCATTGAAGGCTTAAACTGGATGCAGGAAAAGATGATGGATGTGACGAATCTGGAAGGAACCCATGGTTCTTTGGCAGATGCCATGAAAGGCAGTGATATTTTCGTAGGAGTATCCGCTCCTGGAATCGTAACGGAAGAAATGGTCGCTTCCATGAATCCTGACGCCATTCTGTTTGCCATGGCAAACCCGGTTCCTGAGATCATGCCTGATCTTGCCAAAGCAGCCGGCGCAAAAGTAGTTGGAACCGGAAGGTCTGATTTCCCCAACCAGGTCAATAATGTAGTTGTGTTCCCCGGCATCTTTAAAGGTGCATTGGAGGGAAGGGCAACCGCTATTACGGAAGATATGAAGCTTGCTGCCGCAACCGCTATTGCTGGCCTTGTAGCGCCTTCAGAACTGAACGAAAACAATATCCTGCCCGAGGCCTTTGACCCTCGTGTTGCATCTGTCGTGAGCCAGGCCGTCAAAGAATATATCCGGCAGTAAAAAATATGAAGGATCTGGTTGAAAGCGGCTTTCACAATCCTAGAATTTACGGCGCAGCAAGCGCGACAATGGAGGTATCCCCTTACAGGGATACCAAAATGCCCAAAAAGCGCGGGCAGGAAAGAGGTAACTATGCTGTCAGAACCTATGACCCTGTACAAACTAATGATTTTATACATGCTTAAACAGGTTAATTTCCCCCTGACAAGCGCACAACTGTCAAACTTTTTTCTGGAGCATGAATATACCACATATTTTACGCTCAATCAGGCATTGAATGAACTGCTGGAGGCCAGACTGCTTCATGTGGAAACAAACCATAACAGCAGCCGGTACGAGATCACCAGGGAAGGGGAAGAAACCCTTTCCTTTTTCGGCAGCAAGATTTCACCGGCTATCATCAATGATATGGATGAATATTTAAAAGAGAACAAGTTCCGTCTCCGCAACGAGGTGGGTGTAACCGCTGATTTCTATAAATCCACCAGCCATGACTACGTCGTCCACTGTCAGGTCCGGGAAGGAAAAAACTGCCTGATAAACCTGGAACTGTCTGTTCCGGATAAGGACCAGGCGGAAATCATGTGTGACCACTGGAAATCTAAGAGTCAGGAAATATATGCATTTGCCATGAAAGCACTGATGAGCGGCTCTTAACATTTCATCTAGCAGAAACATAAGGGGGATTTATTTTGAGTAAAATTCAGACAAAGAAAACATTATTTCCGAAGATAAATGAACAATATCAGTTACATTTGAAACAATTAGAGAAAAAAAAGTTCCATTTCAAGGTAAGGTTGATTTTAACCGTCATCCTGCCCGTTTTTATTTTTGTGGTTTTTATCAAAGCAGCAAATACCTTTATCAGGATCAAAATACGAAATCTTTTTTCCAAGCCGGTTCATAAGTGTATACCCGAGAAACAGGAAGTGCCGGTCCCCATCCAGGGAGAGCCGGTTAAAAAGGAAGCGATTCAACCACAGCGTGTTTCCGATGAGCCCAAGTGAAATTGGCTCATTATCCATAAACGAAAAGAGGAGTAATGAAACGATGATTATAGTCGATTTTGCCAGGGAGCATATCAGCAAGGCAAATGCACTGGCACTGGCCTGCTACAAAGAAGAACTTTGTCAGGTGCCGGCTCTGCCATATGTTGATGCCTTCCCTGATTTAACCTGCTTTTCCGATAACGGTATGGGTGTTGCAGCGTTTGAAGATGATGAAATGGTTGGATTTTTATGCGGCATCAAGCCTTTTGACAATGCGTTTCACTCTACTGACGTTAAGGGTGTGTTTTCACCTATGTGTGCCAATGCGGCGACCCTTAAGAACAGAGCAAATATTTATGCGGCCATGTATCAGGATGCTGCCCGCAAATGGGTGCGTGCAGGCGCAGTCAGTCATGGTATTTGCTTATATGCACATGACGAAATTGTTCAAAACCAGCTTTTTAAATACGGTTTTGGTCTTCGCTGCGTTGATTCAATCCGCCCTATGGAGCCATTTGATTGCAGGACCAGTGAAGGATACGAGTTCATAGAACTTCAACCAAGCGAGTACGCTTTGGCATATCCGCTTGAACTCATGTTAAACAAACATTTTAACAATAGTCCGACTTTCATGAACCGTGAACAGGAAACATTGGAAGCCTTTTGTGAAACGTGCATAAAAAATCATGAACGGTGTTTTGTGTCTCTATACCAGGGCAAAATATGCGCTTATTTAAAAATTTCAGAATCTGGCGAAACCTTTATAACGGAACATCCGAATTACCGCCATATTAACAGTGCGTTCTGTCTTAAAGAGCATCGAGGCAAAGGATTATATCAAAGCCTGCTGAATGAGGTGATAAAAACCTTGAAGGCAGAGGGTTACACTCACCTGGGTGTAGACTTTGAGAGCATCAATCCAACGGCATATAGTTTCTGGTCAAAATATTTTACAGCTTATACCCATGGTGTTGTGCGCCGTATCGATGAAAGGATTTTGTCAGAGAATTCTCACTTAAATTAATAAAAAAGCTGATTCAGTTTTATCATCCTGAATCAGCTTTTTCTTATCCCTGCATAAACCGGTTTAAAAACTCTTTTGTTGAATTTTTCTTTGGATTCCCAAAAATATCAGCCGGAGCGCCTTCTTCTTCAATGACGCCACCTGCCATATAAACCACACGGCTGGACACATCCCTGGCAAATGCCATTTCATGAGTTACGATGATCATGGTAAGGCCTTCCTTTGCCAAAGTTCTCATAACTGCCAGTACTTCCCCTACCATCTGGGGATCCAGTGCGGAGGTTGGCTCGTCAAACAGCAGGATCTCCGGTTCCATTGCCAAGGCTCTTGCAATGGCCACCCTCTGCTTCTGCCCGCCGGAAAGCTGCTTTGGCTTTGCATTGATGTAAGGAGCCATACCTACCTTCTCCAGATACATCATCGCCTTCTTTCTGGCTTCTACCTTATCTTTTTTTAAGACCTTTACCTGGCCTACCAGACAGTTTTCCAAAACAGTCATGTTATTGAATAAATTAAAACTCTGGAATACCATACCTACTTTCGTACGATAGGAAGGAACGTTCATCTTCCGGTCCGTAATGTCTACATCATGGTACATGATTTCGCCGGTAGTAGGAGTTTCCAGCAGATTGATGCAGCGCAGCAGCGTTGACTTTCCGGAACCGGAGGCTCCGATAATACAGGTCACATCTCCGGCATTGACAGAGAAATCAATGTCCCGCAGCACTACATTCGTCCCAAAGGTCTTGCTCAAATGATGAATCTCTAAAACTTTTCCGCCTGCCATTTATTTATCCTCCTTCTCTTTAGGATCTGGGAATTTAACCATGCCGCTGGTATAAGCCAGGGTATCCGTGGTCGCCAGATCGTAGCTGTCCGGACCATCCATCTTCTTCTCCCAGTAGCGAAGGATTCTGGAACAGGTAAAGGTCAAGATGAAATAAATGATCATGGTGATGCCAAATGCTTCAAAATAGGTATAATATGCGCCTGCAACGCCCTTTGTGGCATAAAACAGCTCCACAACGCCGATCACAGAAAGCACGCAGGTATCCTTAATGTTGATGATTAAGTTATTGCCGATCTGAGGCATGATATTGCGCAGTGCCTGGGGCATGATAACATTGACCATCGTCTGAAAATGGGTCATGCCGATGGCCTTGGCTCCCTCAGTCTGTCCCTGGTCAATGGAAAGGATTCCTCCTCTCACGGTCTCAGCCATATAAGCCCCCGTATTAATGGACACGATGAAATAAGCAGCAAAAGCGGTGGACATGTTAATGCCAAACAATACGGAAGAACCGTAAAATATAAACATGGCCTGAACCATCATGGGCGTTCCGCGGAATACCTCTACATAAACATTTGAAATGAATTTTACTAACTTTAACAAAAACCTTTTTATTGGATTGTCACTTTTTATAACCGGAATCGTCTGGATAATTCCTACGGCAAAACCAATGATGCAGCCGATGAATGTGCCGACAATGGCGATTGCCATAGTCTTTCCCGCACCATTTAAAAAGGACGGGCCATAATGCTGCAGTATAAATACTATTCTTCCAAAAAAATCTGATGGCAAAGACATATACTACCTTCTCCTTCTCGTACTTCGTCGAAACAGAACAAGCGGCACGAAATTAGAACACTCTTCTCCCGTGCCTGCAAGCCCTGATTCTATTTTATTCCTGCAAGCGATGAGCCAGGTGCAGGAATGTTTACATTCCTGAATCCTAACTATGCCTTAAGGTATTTTACCTGGATTACTTTGATAATGGCTGAACGGAAATTGCTTCTTCCATCATCTTGTTAAAATCGTCCTTGCTCATTTTGGCAAGTACTCCGTTTATGGCATCCTTTAATTCCGTATTGCCCTTTTTCAAAGAAATACCGATGTTCACGTCTTCATCAGAAACCTTAAAATCGCCCTCTGTTCCGGTGAAATCAAGGAGCTTGAAGTCAGGATAAGCAACCAGCGCTGCCTGTCCGGTAGGCTTGTCTGTCACTACCAGGTCACATCTTCCGGAGCTTAAAGATACCAGCATGGCCGGTGCGGATTCCTGGGCAGGCTGAATGTCTGCACTTGGAATCTGAGGCAGACAGTTGTCATACCAGATTGTATTTAGCTGGGAAGTGCAAGTTGCTCCGGAAAAATCGGAAACACTCTTTGCATTCTCATACTTGCCTCCGGCTTTCACCAGGGTCACAATGGTCGCATAATAGTAAGGATCTGTAAAATCAACAGACTGCATACGCTCTGCTGTAATGGACTGACCGGCGATAACACAGTCAACCTTTCCGGACTGAACGGCAGGAACAAGGGAATCCCAGTCCAGCTTAACGATCTCCAGTCCATAGCCCAGTTCCTCTGCTATCTTTTTTGCCATCATGACGTCATAGCCATAAGCAAAATCAGAGCTTCCGGAAATAGGAACGGCTCCGCCTGCATCTGTCGGCTGAGTCCAGTTATATGGTGCGTAGCTGCACTCCATGGCAACCTTTAATACCTTGTTATCTCCTGTTTCCTTGCCGGCTGCCGCAGACGTACCTGTACCGGCATTACCGCTTCCGCAGGCAGTCATAAAGGACGCTGCCAGGGTCGCTGCCATAAGAGTTGATACGATTTTTCTCATTGACTTTTTCATAACTTTTTTCTCCTCTTCCAACCAAATTAATTTCTATACAATAAATAGATTCATTATAAAAAGATTTTCACTCCTTGTCAAGACTATTCGCGGGTTCTGAGATTATTCGATGTTTTATAAAACACCGGGCATACTACCGACTGCGCTCCTGCGGACCGGATGCCGGAACCGGCACAAATGCGCAGCCTCCATACGAAACAGGTCGATGAGTAATCTCCATCTGGCTGTCATCAGCCAGAAAATACGTCTCGTCAACCACTCCGTCCTTATTCATCCACACCGTATCGACATGATACCAGTTGCCATCGATTCGCACCATATTCCATACATGAGCGCCATCAACAGTTTCCCCGACAATACAAATACAGTCCACGCCCGCTTCTCTGGAAAGCAGCGCAAAGGCGGCGGAAAGTCCCTCGTAATTGGCCCTGCCCTCCACTAGCGCACCATATGCGGTGGCCCATTCCGGATCAGGAACCGCGACCCTGATAGCAACGCCGTTGCTGTCCTGAAATTCTGTCTGTGGCATTTCGCCACTGTATGGCGTCACATGTTCCACCAGGTACTGTGCAAGGTAATAACATTTTTCCCGATCGGTTAAGTCTGGCGGCATACCCGAGACAAGTTCAGCTGCTGCGTCCCAGGTCTCAAAATATTGGGGATTTGTATCGCTGATGATCCTGCCTGCATATACGTTCCGAACTGGACCAGCATCGTCGGTGGCATAACGCCAGGGCTGCCTGTTTTTCTGATAGTAAGTTACGGCCCCGTACAGTGAGAGCACTCGCTGGTATCCCTCTGCTGTGAGCGGTTCGGGGAGATAAAAGCTATGGGTGCTTTCCTCGCCTCGCGCCACAGCCACGCTATAATATTCACCATACAACAAATCGAAAGCCTTCTGCTCATCGGTCGTCAGCAGATCATAACCGTAAATCTCAGTACACCTTCTGACAATCAGATCTCCATACAGCCATGAACCGTCAGGCAAACTGGCAGAGGATAAACCGGACGGACCGGTCAATGTGGTTCCGGCAGCATTGGTGACTGACACCACCGTATTGGTACCGGGCAGATACTCCACACAGTATTCGGTCTGCATCAGAGTATCAGACTGAAGGTTACGCTTTACACAACGGAGTGTCCCCACATCGGAAGAGAAATAGTAGTATTCCTTATCCGGAACAATCACATAATCATTTGTGTTGTCGAGCGGACGGTCCGTGGGAAGGAATTTCCCCTTGTATATAAGGGGTTTACCTGAACGCAACAGAGAGAGATCGCTGTAGAGTGAAATTGTCTCACGCGGCGCAGAACTGAAAAAGAGGCATTGTACTACAAACGTGATTTCTATTGCCAGCAGTACATAGAAAAACACACGTATCTTCCAACCCGTGGATTTATGCTCTATGTACCGCTCATATTGCATGAGGTATGTCTTGCGGCGTTCTTCTGCAGCCAGCAAGTCTGAAACGCGCAGCAGCTCCCTTTTTTCCCGTATGGGACCTATAATCGAGGCGATTATGTATAGCAGTAGACAGATTACCGGGGGCAGAAGCAGAAATATAATAGAAGCGAAATTGCCATAAAACTCTGCATGCAGCTGTGCTGAAACAGGTTCCTCACCAAAAGAAAACAAAAGTCTGCAGACAGGTTTGGCGAGCGGCATCAGTGCATAGCACACTGCACTGGACATAAGCGGCAGCAACCAGAACTTCTTCCCTTTTTTTGATTCTGAACCGGCGACTTTGGACCGGGTGTATCGAATCTCCATATATATCCATCCTTAAAATCATTCGTTTACAATTTGTAGTATTACTTTGCTGCCCGGCAAGTATTTGATCACGAAAGGGTAGATTCCGTCATCATAGACCGTCGCCTTATATTGCAAACGGCTCATGACATAATATTCTTCTTCGGCGTCAAGATAGATAAGAACCGTGTCACGACCCAAGAAGTCTTTTCCATTTTTATAATAATAGACCGGGTAATCGTCAGCGTAATAATCCCATCCGTATTCGTCATGGAGCACCCGCCGCAATTCAGACGCCACATCCTCCCGGTCTGTTTCATGGATGATCTGTCCGTATGCCATTGCTATCACATCCTCCTCGGTAACCGTTCGGGTAAGGTATCCACCATCCCTTACCCTTGGAAGGTCTTTTGCCAAGGAAATAAATTGCACAGCCACAAATGCAGAAACAAGAGTGATTGTTATGAAAAAGACAATGCGGTAAGCCGGTTCGACTCTCCGTTCGAACAGCCTACACGGCAGGGCTACCCAGGTATGCCATTGGAATATCAGTCCAAGAATGAAGAGAGCGTTGATAACATTCGGCAGAAGCACCGCAAAATAGTTGTAATACAAAAAGCGTTGCGACAGAAACGCAAAAAGGTCGAGAAACTTCAGCGGAAACACGGGCTGAATCAAAAAGTTGAAAGCCAGCATGATCACAGTTGTTCGGACTATACGACGGTAGGACTTATGGCCCACGAGTCCGTCCAGGATGCAGCTTAAGTAGAATCGGCGGCGCAATGGTGTTATCTGCGCCCTGTTTTCAATAAAAAATTGCATTGCGTCTTCAAATTCTCCGCGGGACATAAGCCATGAGAGCCTATCCTGTGCATCGTCAAGCATACCTTGCGATTCATAATTCATGCGTAATGTCCTCCGGTGATCTTGATATAGTCTGTCCCTTACTGTTTTTTCTACCCTATCTTAAAAATTAAAATTTGTCAATGGATCGCCTCAATACAGAAGCATTAATCCATAGGTTATTTATGCTGATCAACTGCTCCCTCATTTACGGATTCTGAAATGATGTCCCATATTTCTTCCCTGCCCTGCTTGGTCTCGGCGGAAAAGGGAATCACCGTTACTTCGCTTCCGATCCCAAGCCCCGTGCGAAGGACTTTTAACGCTTTTTGCACCTGGCTTCTCTTGATCTTGTCCAGCTTGGTCGCAATGATGATCGGATGATAGCCATTGTGCACGACCCAATTATACATGGTCTTATCATTCTCCGATGGCTCGTGGCGGATATCGATGAGCAAAAACACACATCGGAGCATGGAGGACTTATGAAGATAGTTTTCTATCATCTTCCCCCACTTCGCCTTCACTTCCAGAGATACCTTAGCATAGCCGTAGCCTGGAAGATCCACATAGTACAAAGCATCATTGATGTTATAAAAATTAATGGTCTGGGTCTTCCCCGGCTGGGACGAGGTTCTGGCAAAGGATTTGCGGTTCATCAGGGCATTTATGAGAGAAGATTTTCCCACATTGGATTTGCCCACAAAGGCAAACTCCGGCTTTGTATTCTCCGGAAGCGTACTGGTTATCCCGCACACAGTCTCCAGCTCTACTGATTTAATGATCATATGGTTTCCTCTTTCCTGCCCATGTTCTTTGGGCATAAAGGTATACCCGAAGGGTATTTCCTCTTTCCTGCCCATTGTTCTTTGGGCATACCTGTGCTTCTATTCCTTGATGAAAACTTCTTTTAAAACCTCCGGCATGTTCTTCACATATATGATATCCAGATCTCCGATGATTTCCTCTGACAGCTCTGCAATATCCGGGCGGTTCCTGTCAGGAACCAGAACCTTCTCCACATGGGCCATACGGGCAGCCAAGATTTTTTCCTTAAGGCCACCGATCGGCAGAACACGGCCGCGAAGAGTAATCTCTCCTGTCATGGCCACCTTGGCGTTTACCTTCCGCTTTGTGACCGCAGACAGCATAGCCGTCGCCATGGTGATTCCTGCCGATGGGCCATCCTTTGGCACGGCTCCTTCCGGTATGTGAAGGTGGATATCGTGCTTTTCAAAATAATCATCCTTTACCTTATATTCCGGGCATACCGATCTGACATAGCTTAAAGCAGTCTGGGCGGATTCCTTCATGACATCGCCCATTTGTCCGGTCATCTGAAGGCTTCCCTTCCCTGGCATGACATTGACTTCGATTTGAAGGGTGTTGCCGCCGACGCTGGTCCATGCAAGACCTCTTACAATTCCCACCTGGTCTTCCTCGTTTACATCCTCAAAGAGTACCTTTTCCTTGCCTAAATACTTCTCCAGGTCGTTTGAATTTATCTCTATGGCCTTTTTCCCATCTTCCAGGAATTCTCTTGCAGCTTTTCTGAAAACAGCTCCGATCCGCCTTTCTAAATTCCTGACTCCGGCCTCTCTGGTGTAGTGGTGAATGATCTTTTCAAGAGCCTCATCCGATATGGTCACCTGACCTGGCTTAAGCCCATTCTTTTCCCGCTGCTTTCTTACTAAGTAATTCTTTGCAATATGGAATTTTTCATTCTCCGTATAGCTATTTACTTCAATTACTTCCATACGGTCAAGAAGCGGCCCCGGTATGGTGGTTGTGGTATTGGCCGTTGCCAGAAACAGTACATTGGATAAATCAATGGGAATCTCTACATAATGATCCCGGAATTTTATATTCTGTTCGCTGTCCAGCACCTCTAAAAGGGCGGAAGAAGTATCACCCTTATAATCCCTGCTGACCTTGTCGATCTCATCAAGAAGCATTAAGGGATTGCTGACTCCGGATTGCCTTAATGCCTCTACAATCCTTCCAGGCATGGCGCCTACGTAGGTTTTCCGGTGTCCGCGGATCTCCGCTTCATCCCGGATTCCTCCCAGGCTGATCCTTACATACTCCTTATTCAACGCCTTTGCTACTGATCTGGCAATGGAAGTCTTTCCTGTTCCAGGAGGTCCTACCAGGCAGATGATAGGGCTGGATCCTTTTTTTGTAAGGACGCGGACTGCTAAATATTCCAGAATCCGTTCCTTTACCTTCTCAAGGCCATAATGATCCTCATTTAAGATCTCCTCTGCATGGGCGATGCTGTTATCATCCTTTGACAGCTTCTTCCACGGAAGCTCTAAGACCGTCTCAAGGTACATACGGACCACATTGGCTTCCTGACTTCCTCCAGGCATCGCCTTAAAGCGTTCAATCTCCTTTTGAATCTTATCCTTAGTCTCCTTATCAGCCTTTAAAGCCTTCAGCTTCTTTAAATATTCGTCGGAATCGGACAAAGGGTTGTCCTCACCAAGCTCCTCACGGATCACCTTAAGCTGCTCCCTTAAGATATAATCCTTCTGGTTCTTGTCGATCCGTTCCTTAACGTGGGACTGTAATTCCCGTTTTACTTTTGTGACCTCGATCTCTGTCATCAGCTGATTTATAACCAGCGCATACCGGTCCTCCAAAAGAGCGCTTTCAAGCACCTGCTGGCGCACCCGGTAATTCCAGGAAAGCTGTACGGCAATCTGGTCCAAAAGCTCGCCAAGGTCATTAAGCACCATAAGACCCGGAAGTACCTCCTTAGCGACCCTGGGATTCTCCCTGCCGTATTCCTCCAGCTTTTCCTGAATGATCTGAATCATAGCCTCTCTTGTAATATAATCAATGGAATCATCTGCTTCCAGAGCCTTTTCAATTTCACCTATGAGCATGGGCTCCTCGCTGTCAAGAGTTAAAAGCTCTGCCCGCTCCATACCTTCCACCATAACACGGATCACATTATTCGGCAGCTTTACCAGCTGCTTGATGAGAGCCACTGTACCAATCTGATACAAATCTTCGATTCCAGGGTCAGCTTCCTCAGAATTCTTCTGGGTAACCAGACATACTTTCTGATCTCCCACCATTGCCTTCTCCACAGCTGCAATGGATTTTGTCCGGCTGATATCAAAATGCAGCATCATTTTGGGAAGAACAGTCATGCCTCGCAGGGCGATAACTGGCATTATGATTGTCTTATCCACCATTGTGTTCTCTCCTTTGCATTCAAAAAGGTGTTCCAGCAGATTTTCTCGCTGTAACACCTTCCTGACTCATGCAGGGACCTATGCGATCTCGCCTGTCTTATCTTTTCTTAACTTCTGAGCCAGTGATTTTCTTGGGACTGCCGTGTCCCTGTAAATCAGCTCCGGCTCACCCTTTTTATCTACAACATCCCTGGTAATCGTGCAGATTCCGATGCTGCTGTCAGATGGAATCTCGTACATCATCTCCATCATTACGCTTTCCATAATGGAACGCAAGCCTCTGGCCCCTGTTTTTCTCTCCACTGCCAGTTCCGCAATCCGTTCAACTGCTTCACTGGTCAGCTCAAGCTTCACATCATCCAGTTCAAACAACTTTTGATACTGCTTGACCAGGGCGTTCTTCGGCTCTGTTAATATCTTCACAAGTGCTTCCCGATCCAGAAGTTCCAGGGATACGGTAACCGGCACTCGGCCGATAAACTCCGGTATCAATCCGAACTTCACTAGATCCTGAGGAAGGGTCTTCTTCAGAAGATCATCAATATCTGTCTTGTTCTTATCTACGATTTCCGCATTAAAGCCGATAGAACCGGCACTTAACCGACGTTCAATAATTTTTTCCAATCCATCAAAAGCGCCTCCGCAGATGAACAGAATATTGGTGGTATTGATCTGTAAAAGCTCCTGATGAGGATGCTTTCTTCCTCCCTGAGGCGGAACACTTGCAACCGTACCTTCCAGAATCTTTAAAAGAGCCTGCTGTACGCCTTCGCCGGAAACATCTCTGGTAATAGACACATTTTCCGACTTCTTTGTTATTTTATCAATCTCATCGATATAGATAATTCCATATTCTGCCCTGCTGATGTCATAATCAGCCGCCTGGATAAGCTTTAAAAGGATATTCTCAACATCCTCGCCAACATAACCAGCTTCTGTAAGGGCGGTGGCATCTGCAATAGCAAACGGAACATTTAAAACCTTTGCCAACGTCTGCGCAAGATAGGTTTTACCAGAGCCGGTAGGACCTAACATCAGAATATTGCTCTTTTGCACTTCTACATCCATTTTTTTCCTGGAAGTGATTCTTTTGTAGTGGTTATAGACTGCTACAGACAATACCTTTTTTGCGTTGTTCTGACCAATGACATAATCGTCTAAAAAAGCCTTGATTTCCTTTGGCTTCATCAGGTTGATATCACCAAAATCAGGCACTTCTTCCTCATGGCTGTCAAATTCTTCCTCTAATATCTCTGCGCACAAATCAATGCATTCGTCACAGATGTAGACATTATTGGAACCGGCAATGAGCTTCTTTACCTGGTCCTGGGTCTTCCCACAAAAAGAGCATCGGATCTTGTCGTCTGTTCTGACCGGCATATACACACCTCTTTCTTTCCTAATACAATTGCCCTGCTTTCTGGGCATAAAGGGATACCCGCAGGGTGTTTCCTAATACATTGCCCTGCTTCCTGGCAGCGCCCGCCCCGTTTTACCGGGTGTAAAGGGGATACCTGCAGGGTGTTTCCTATAAATCGCCCCGGCTGCTTAAGCGTAAAGGCTTATCGGTCATGGCTGTAGATGATATCATCGATCAAGCCATATGCTTTCGCCTCTTCCGCGTTCATGTAATTGTCGCGCTCTGTATCGCGTTCAATCACTTCATAAGGCTGGCCTGTGTTTGCTGACAGGATTTCATTTAAACGCTTCTTTATCTTCAGTATATTCTCAGCTACAATTCGGATCTCAGTGGCCTGGCCCTTTGCTCCGCCGGATGGCTGATGAATCATAACCTCCGCATTTGGAAGCGCGAACCGTTTTCCCTTTGCTCCGCCGGCCAGCAAAAATGCTCCCATGCTGGCTGCCATGCCCATACAAACAGTAGATACATCACATTTAATATAGTTCATGGTATCATAAATTGCCATGCCTGCGGTAACGGAACCGCCAGGGCTGTTGATATAGAGATTGATGTCCTTATTCGGATCCTCTGCCTCTAAAAATAACAGCTGGGCCACAACAAGGCTTGCTGATACATCGGATACCTCTTCCCCAAGGAAAATGATCCTCTCCTTAAGAAGTCTGGAATAAATATCGTAAGAGCGCTCGCCCTTACTGGTTGATTCAATGACATAAGGTACTAAACTCATCTGTCTTCCTCCTGTCTGTTCTTTCCTATATTTTGCCCATGCTTTCTGGGCATAAAGGGATACCCGTAGGGTGTTTCCTATATTTTGCCCATGCTTTCCGGGCATAAAGGGATACCCGTAGGATATCTCTTATCAAAGTCGAATAGACTCCGGACAAAATGCCAGGAATCTATTCAAGGGATACTTCTTAAACTAATTTTGCTTCTGCAACAAGAAAATCTACTGCTTCCTGAACTGCCAGATCTTCCTTCATCTGCTGGATGCCGACTTCTCCAAGAGATTCTTTTACCAGAGAGACTTCCATCTTGTAAGCTTCTGCCATGCTGGCAATTTCTTTCTCAACTGCTTCGTCAGATGCAGTGATGTTCTCTGCCTTCACAACTGCTTCCAGTACCAGTCTTGTCTGGATTCTCTTAAGAGCCTGTGGCTTCATCTGCTCCTTTAAGGACTGAAGAGTCATGCCTGTAAATTTCATATACTGGTCAAGAGACAAGCCCTGGCTCTGCATTCTTCTGGCATAATCATTAACCATGTTGTTCACCTGGCTGTCGATCATTGGCTCAGGAATCTCCATGGTAGCATTTTCAACAACCTTCTCTACCACATGATCTTCATTCTCTGTTGCTGCTTCTTTCTCTTTTCTGGAAGCAACCTTTTCCCTGATGTCGTTCTTGTATTCTTCCAATGTCTCGAATTCAGAAACTTCGCTTGCGAACTCGTCGTTTAATTCAGGAAGTTCTTTTTTCTTGATTTCCTTAACAGTCACCTTAAATAATGCAGGCTTTCCTGCCAATTCTGTTGCATGATACTCATTTGGGAAGGTTACGTTGACTTCACACTCTTCGCCGATGTTCTTGCCAATCAGCTGCTCTTCAAAGGTATCAATGAAGGAGTGGGAACCAATGGTAAGAGGATAATCCTCACCCTTTCCGCCTTCAAATATCTTTCCGTCTACAAAACCTTCAAAGTTGATAACCGTCTGGTCACCGTCCTCTACGGATCTGTCCTCTACGGAGATAAGTCTGGAATTCTGTTCCTGAACTCTCTTTAACTCGGAATCAATATCTTCATCGGTTACTTCAGCAGATGCTTTGGTCACTTCAATTCCCTTATACTCGCCGAGTGTTACGTCCGGTTTAACGGCTACTGTAGCCGTATAGATCAGGGTCTTACCCTTTTCTACCTGCACGATGTCAATCTCAGGTCTGGAAACGATGTCCAGTCCGCTTTCTTCCGCTGCATCACCATAAGTTGCGTCAAGAGCCTCGTTTACTGCATCTTCATATAAAATGCCTGCTCCATACATCTTCTCAACCATGGCCTGAGGAGCTTTCCCTTTCCTGAAACCAGGGATGTTGAATCTGCCCTTATTCTTATTGTAAGCCGCAGTAAGAGCCTTATCAAACTCTTCCGCTGACACTTCTACCGTCAATTTTGCCATGTTCTTTTCTAATTTTTCTACTTGTAAACTCATTAAAGGGTTCCTCCTTGAAATATATGTGAACCGCCAAATCAACAGGGCGTTACACTT
Organism: Lacrimispora sphenoides; assembly: GCF_900105215.1. Taxonomy (NCBI): domain Bacteria; kingdom Bacillati; phylum Bacillota; class Clostridia; order Lachnospirales; family Lachnospiraceae; genus Lacrimispora; species Lacrimispora sphenoides. The sequence continues at coordinate 1,995,209 of NZ_FOIP01000002.1, forward strand.
CAATTTAACATTATAGCATACTCGTCCCGTAAATTCCAGTATTATTTACGATTAAATCAGGTTTTTCCTGAAAACTCCTGCATGCGCTTTACGATATAGGGATCCAGGGGCCGGATCTCCATCTGCGGCCTTGAAATATAATATCCCTGGAACAGAGAAACCCCGCATTTCATAAGAAATTCCAGCTCTTCCGGAGTTTCAACGCCCTCGGCAAGAACTGTTATGTTGTTTTGCTTTGCAAAATCCAATAGATTCCTTAAAATGATCTGACGGTTCTGGTCTTCGTGGATCCGTTTTACCAGGTTGATATCCACCTTAATGATATCCGGCCTCATACGCAGGAGAATGGATTCGCTGTTATATCCCGTCCCGAAATCATCAACAGCGACCTGCCCCTTCCACCGCCTCGCCATGTCAACCTTGCGATGCATGAAATCGTGGCTTACCGGTTCGCCTTCTGTCATTTCGATGACAATCCGGTGAAGCAGATCTCCATAGGTTTCTTCCAGCTCCGTCTGCTCTGCTTCCGTTAAGCATACGCTGGCAATGGAATTGATGAACAGCTTCTCGTCAGTTCCAAGCTGCCCGGCCATAGCCTCCGCCACAACCGCCTTAAGTCCTGCAAACCAGGTGAGAGCCTCTATCTGGGAAAGCTTTGCCTGTGCTCTTGCCAGATTTAACACTTCACTGATTCCCTTCATGTTTGCAAATTTCGGACGCATCAGCAATTCATATCCGTAAATCCTTCCTTCCCTTGTTGCAATTGGCTGAAATGCAAAACGAACTTCTTTTTTATCAAGCATCCGGTTAAGCTCTTCGCTGCCTGCAAGCATATAGGAATTATGGGTGTATTCGTTTAAATCAAACTCCTTTACCACTCCTTTAACGCTGTGTTTAACCATATACATGGCAAAATCAGCATAACTAAACAGGGACTCAAAGTCTGCCGCATCATCCGGGTACCAGGAAAGCCCTCCCGACACGCGGATAGGAAACTGGTATCCCCCGCCCGTATTCAGTGAGAATTTTTGAATATGTATCATGAATTCCCGGATTTTTTCTCTGATTTCTTCCTTTTCATCGGCTTCCATAAAGGTAACAAATTCATCTCCGGAATATCTGGCTACAATCCCTCCCTTTTCCGAGAATATCTTTAAGCAGTTGGCAAAGAGGACAATGTACCGGTCTCCTTCGTCATGCCCGTATGTATCGTTAATATATTTTAAATTATCCAGATCCCACATGATCAGTGCGGAAACCTTCCCTTTCTGCCTCTTCATAACAGCCGCGACCTGTTCCCGGAATGCTCTCCGGTTGTAAATCTCCGTCAGCAGGTCAAAATTCCTCTCCCGCTCCAGCTTTTCCTTTTCCTCTACATCCGCAGTCACATCCGAGCACACCCCAAGGATTGTTCCTATCTTTGATCCGTCCAGAATAAATTCTACCCAGCGCGTCCCTTCCGGGCCCTCCAGGCACTGCAAAACACGGTCCCCTTTTATCTTGATTCCGGTAAAGGTATTCTCCATGTATTTCTTGAATTCTTCTGATTTTATATAACAGTATGGCTCTTCCATGCTGCCCCAGTCCAGCATCTGAAACAAAGAGCGGCTGCAGAATACACGGTCAGCCTCCTCCTCGTATTCAAATACGCCGATCAGGACATTGGCATGTTCCAGGATACTTGAAATCTTAGACGACGCCCTTTCTACATCCTGATTTAATTGTTCAATGGTTTCTGTCAGTTCATCGATTTCTCTGATATGTACTCTTTTAAGGGAAAGTCCCCTGCTTCCTGACTTTCCTCTTAATTCTACGATCAGTCTGCGGATAGGTTCCGTCATGATCTTGCCTATAACAAACGCCCCTAACAGGCTGAATATAAGCGGTACTGCCATGGAGCCAAGAAGCATGCGCCGGATTGCATTATAAAAAGACAGCAGATCCTTCTGGCGAGCGATACCGGCTAATACCCACTCTTCTTCCTCAAAAGGTCCGTTGTTTCCATAAACATCTAAGCTTCTTATACTGGCATACCATTTGGTTCCTTCAGAAGATGTCAGCTCACTGATGTTTTCTTCCTCATTATCCTCATAATCAATTCTTTGGCTCTCGTTAAAATACTGATTATACAGATATCCGGAATAGGCGACAGGGATAATGGTTTTTGTTCCCTTGTTCCGAATGCCTAAAAGCCAGCATTCTTCAAAATTTCCGCTTGTCTGGTCTTCTCCCATAATCTGCTCAAGCTGGTTTAAGGTGATTTCCAGCCCGCATGCCCCCACAACGGTGCCGTCATTAAGAATGATTGGGATGGAATAGGTTATTACCTGCATATCCCTGGGACTTAAGCGGAAAGGGGGGCTTAAGTAGGCAAATTTCATGGCATCATCCTTGGCTGCCAGATTCTGAACCGCCATAAGATACGGCTTCTTATAAAAAGAGGAGGCGGCTTTATTCTCCTCATCTTCCTGAAAGCCAAGTTCCCAGAAGGAATCCAGAGGAATGTCGTATTTTTCCGCTATGGATGGCAGCCCTCTTTCCATAAGAAGGGACGAATTATCCTTTAAATATCCTCCAGAATTGGAATTGCGCATATAAAAGCCTGCTTTCATTTCAACTGGACTGTTCTTGGCCGCTGGGCCGTTTAAGACCATAAAAACTCCCGTTGCATGGCTTAAGTGGAGCATTTCTATGGATTTTTCCATAACCTTATCAACGATTTTCCGATTCAGTTCATAATCCGTAAGGATATCTCTTGACCTGCGTCCCTCACTGTCAAGCACTTGCTGGATCCCGGCGGTTATGAATTCAGAATTACTAAACATAACGACCCAATGGTGAAAGGTCTCTTTCTCAAGGCTCAGTTTTGTGCTCTCTGTATTTTCACTTAATATGTGGATTTCATTATTCTTTAATTTGATGGAAACTCCGCCAAACAGTACCAGACCTGCAATGACCGCAGCCTGCAGAACCAGCAGGATCAGCAATGGTCCCAGAAGCTGGGTGCGAATGGATTCACTTCTCTTGTTCTTCATAAATCACTCTCCAATAATCGCTTCCAACTGCTCCATTGTGTCTCTGTACCAGTTATCAAAATTTTCTTCTGTTACAAAATCTGCAACTGCACTTTCCCGTTTCACTCCCTGTCCCATAAGGGTGCATATCTCTTCGTAATCTTCTTTTGCCTTTATAGCCATTGCGGAATTCAGTACGCTTCTGGCCTGGTCGCCGCCGTTAAAAGGCTTTGAAGTGTAAAGCCGGTACTGATTCGCCGTGTCAAGACCTATCAGAAGGTTCTGTGATACCCCGCTGTCCTCGCCGGCTTCCTCCAGGAAGGGTCTTAGCAGTTCTTCATTACCGGCAACCTTCTTAACCGGAAGATAACCGGAACCAATTGCAAACTTCATATTCTGTTCCACACATGTAAACCATTTTAGGAATAGTGTTGCTGCATACTCTCTTTTTTCCTCAGATTTAAACACCATCATACCGGCTCCCTGCTGTACTGCGCAGGGAACGGTACCCTGGAAATTGGGAAGAGGGTAAAGCTTGCTTTCTATGGCATAATTGGTCCCATCCTCAAGGGTCACTGAGGTTGGAAAGTAAGAGATTCCGCTGGTCGCCCCAACAAAGGCTGCCAGCTGGCCTGTCTTTACATCATCACTTCTAAACTTCCCGTAGGAACCAAAATATCCATTTACATAGGGAACGTAATAATTGTCCCATAGCCTCCTCATGGTCTGCTTATCAAGATCCAGAACGGTTTTCCCATCCTTTTCTTTAAAGATTTCATGGCCCAGCTGAAGGCTGCCGATGATCATATAATTAGCAAACGCATCCCTTCCAAAAAAAGCCTTTCCATCATCCGGTTCGTCCGTTAAGCTGTCCGTCCATTTATAATAGGACTCTGCCACACGGGTGATCCCTTCCCAGGTGGAAAGAGCCTCCTCGGTCTCTCCTGTTGCCTCTGCAAACTTGTCCCAGTCCGTCTTATTCACAGTAAGGATCTCGGTAGACTTAGCGATAGGGAATACCTTAATCGCCCCTGTGCTGTCAAATTTGCCTTCTTCTATATAGGCATCCACATATTCCGATATTTCGTCCGCAGTCAAATAGCTGCTTAAATCTGCTGCCAATCCCATCTGATCCACTTCATACACCTTATCCACATAAGCAGAAAAAACATCAGGCAGAGGATCCGATCCAATCTTCTTATCAATGCTTTCATTAATCAGATCGCTCAATTCGTCAATGCTTCCCTTGTTAAACGCCTTGACGATGATCCCTTTTTCTCTTCCTTTGTTTTCATTAAACTCCTGCACCAGACGGTCGAATTCTTCCTTCTGGACGCCATTGTAATAATGCCAGATGGTAATGGTGACCGGATCTTTTTCCGATAATCCGTATGGATCTTTCTTTTCACATCCGGTAAGCAGCCCGATGAAAACAGCAGCCAGAACCGGCAATACCCATCCTTTTTTCATACGCTCACCTACCCCATCACATGGAACTATGGTCGTATTGGATGGCCTCCTTTACCTGGCGGGCATGTTCTTTATCCGTCAGAAGGCCCAGAAGTTCAATTCCCATATCCAGCGCATAGCCTAACCCCCTGGCGGTCGTTATATTCCCATCCGTAACAACTCCCTGTTTTGTATACAAGGCACCTTTAAGCTCCGGTTCAAAGCCGGGAAAGCAGGTTACTCTTTTCCCTTCCAGGATACCAAGCCTTCCTAATATACTTGGAGCAGCGCAGATCGCCGCGATTCTCCGGTTCTCTTTATGAGCTTCCTTTAAAGAATTTAACAGTCCCTCGTGGGCACCTAAATTCCTGGTTCCCGGCATTCCGCCGGGAAGAAACAGAACATCAGCATCTTTACAGTCTACTTCGGAAAATTCATAATCCGCCTGGATTTTTATCTGATGGGCACTTACCACATCTCTTTTCCCCGTAACGGAAACAAGGGTCACCTCCTGGCCACCCCTCTTTAAAATATCCACAACTGCCAATAACTCCACTTCCTCTGATCCATCAGCGAAAAACGCAAATACTTTACTCATCTTAATCCTCTCCTTTTAACGTATGAAAGGTACTGATTGCAGTGACCTTGATATAATCCACCTGATACCTTGTGTCCACATCTTCCCCGTCAATCATCTTTATCAAAGTATCGGCAGCTGTTTGGGATTGTCCCTCTAGATCGTTTAAAACAGTCCCGGCTATCTTTCCCTCTTTTATATATTTTACCGTATCCTGAAGGGCGTCTACCCCTACCAGGTAAATATCCTTTCCAGGGACGCGGCCCGCCTCTTCCACAGCTTCCAAGGCACCGTTTGCCATGGAATCATTGTTGCATAAGATCACCTCTATCCTGCTTCCGTAGGTGTTTAACACCTCCTGCGCAAGCTTCTTCCCTTTATCTTTGTTCCAGTCTCCATTGCCGGAAAACAGTTTATCTGTCTTCATTCCACCTTCTTCCAGGGCTTTTATGGAGTATTCCGTCCGGTAACGGCTGTCCTCATTGCCGTCCTCTCCCATGAGCATGGCATAAGATACCACCCCATCGCCGTTTATATCTCCTTTATCAGGCATTTCCCGGATGATTTCCCCCTGATAGGTCCCTGCCTGCCTGGAATCCGTTCCAACGCAGGACACTGCCATGTGGTTGTCCTTCCACCGCTTCTGTTCCTCCTCGTTTGGCTCCCTGTTAATAAAAACCAAAGGGATCCCTGCACGGCTGCAGACATCGGAAAGCCCAGGCGCAGCCGACACCTCCACTGGATTTACTATGATCCCGTCACACCCGTCCGAAATAAACTGGCTGATCTGCCGGTTCTGCTCTTCCTGATCTCCTCCGGCATTGCGCATGATCACCTCCGCATGGTAGGTTTCCTCCAGATATTGTTTTAATTCCGAACGATACAGCTTCATGAATGTATCGTCATAGCGGTATATACTTATCCCAATCTTAGGGCCTGTCTCCTCACGAACCCCTTCCGTGCCTGCTTCTGATGCTTTACTTTCTTCGGTATTCTTCTCTTGCTCCCGTGGAGCGCATCCATGAAGCAGAAAAGCAGCCCATACAATCAGAAAAACCACAAAAATCCGTTTACTTAAACGTTTCATGTCCAAAATCTCCTGAATTCCACTGTTTTCCCCATATTACCACGTTTTTTCTTTTTTTGCCACCACCTTCTACTTTTTGTTTCCATGTGGTATAATGACGCAGGCATCTGTTATCATGCTGCATTTGCCATATACCGCTTTGCGGCGCCTGGCTCATTGCTTTTATGGTATAATAGAAAAACTTGGCCAGGTATTAACAAACTTAGTGCCCATGATATACTGGCCGCATATGGCAGTACAAAACATTGTAGCAGGAGGACTTTCCCATGGAAATAGAACGAAAATATCTCATACCCCACCCGCCGGCGGATTACACCGCCTACCCTTGTCACTTCATAGAACAGGGATATCTCTCAACAGAACCGGTAGTCCGGATCCGCAGGGAGGATGACTCCTTTTACCTTACCTACAAATCAAAGGGACTTTTGGAACGGGAGGAATACAATCTACCTTTGACACCAGAGTCCTATGAACACTTAATCAAAAAAGCGGATGGCCATATCCTTACGAAAAAACGGTATTTGATCCCCCTGGAAGGTTCCGATCATCTGACCATAGAGTTAGATGTCTTTGATGGACGCTTTAAAGGGTTAATATTGGCTGAAGTGGAATTTCCGGAAAGAGAAGAAGCCGAAAGATTTATTCCCCCATCCTGGTTTGGAGAAGACGTAACGTTTTCAGGAGAATATCAGAACAGCAGGCTAAGCCAGCTTCCATAATATTTTATGAATAAAGCGAGCCGCAGGGGTCCAAAGGATACTTCTTTTTCAGACTCTTGCGGCTCGCCTTTTATAGGAACATCATATGCTCCTATTCCTTTTTCTAAAAACCCCGGCAAAAACTGCAGGGCGCTCCTTAAAGGATTTACTTCTTTGCAATATACTTTCTGATGTCCAGAGCAATCGCAACTACAATTACGACTCCCTGTGCAATATACTGGAAGTTGGTATCAACACCCAGATACTGCAGGCAGGTCTTCAAGATTTCAAATACCAGTACTCCGATCAGAACACCGGATACCTTACCAATACCACCGTTTACAGATACACCACCGATGGTACATGCAGCAATGGCTTCCAGCTCCCAGCCCATTCCCATATTAACAGAGGAACCGCCGGACTTTGCGCCTACAAGGAAACCTCCCAATGCATAAAGAGCTGCTGCTGTTACATAAATGATGATTTTCGTTTTCTTTGTATTAACGCCGGAAACTTCTGCTGCCTGCTCATTTCCACCGATGGCGTACATATATTTGCCGTGAGGTGTTTTATTATAAACAAACCAGATCACAAACCCGACTACAAGGGCAATTAAGAACAGATAAGGAATGAATCCAAAAAGCCTGCCCTTTGCTACCTCTGTATAAGCTGGGCGGTAACCGCCGATTGGAGTCGCATTGGTATAAACAAGGCAGACACCGTAAACAATCAGCTGCATGCCCAAAGTTCCGATAAAAGCCGGAACCTGAAGAAAAGAAACAACCATACCATTGATCAGGCCGAAAATCGCACAAACAGCGATACAGATTAACAGCACAACGAACACCCACCAGATTCCGAAATCAGGAAGATTGGGAAAAAACTTTCCGCTGTATCCTGGTTTCTGAAGCAAGGTACCTGCAAGGCAGGCGGAGAGCCCTACCATACGCCCGGCGGAAAGGTCCGTACCTCTGGTGATCAGACATCCGGATACGCCGCAGGCAATAATAAATCGGGGCGCTACGTTTAAAGCGATGTTTTTTAAGTTATCAGGGGTACCAAAGGATGGCTGCTTAATTGCAGTAAAAATCGCCAGCATGATGAGAACGACGATGATTCCATTATTAATTAGAAAATCCTTTATATTAACTTCTTTTGTTTGCATAGGTAAATCTTTAGAGTTAACCTTCTTCGATGTCATGATTTAACCTCCTGTGTGAAATTTTCTGTTTCTTTATCGTTTAAATCGAATTTAGTGGCATATGCCATTATTTTCTCCTGAGTCGCCTCATCATCTTCCAGCTCTCCGGTAATATGGCCATTGCACATAACGATAATCCGGTTTGACATGCCGATCAGTTCCGGCATTTCGGAAGAAATCATGATAATCGATTTTCCCTGCTTTACCAGATCTATCATGATCTGATAAATCTCATATTTTGCACCGACGTCAATTCCTCTGGTGGGTTCATCCATGATCAGAATATCCGGGTTATTCGCCAGCCATCTGGCGATGATCACCTTTTGCTGGTTCCCTCCTGACAGAGACTGTATCAGGGTCCTGTCATTTGGCGTCTTGATGCTCAGCTTTGCGATGCTCTCTTTTACAACCTGCCCCACCTTTTTGCTGTTAATGGTTCCGGCTTTGGTATAATTCCGGTAAGAGGCAATAGCCGTATTATCTGCAATGCTTAAGCAGCCAATAATGCCGGTTCCACGTCTGTCCTCTGTGATCATTCCCACAGAATCGTTAATGGCATCCTGGGGGCGCCTGATCGTCACCTTTTTACCAAGGATCTCGATCTCCCCGCTTGCAATATGGCGCATTCCAAAAATCGCTTCCATCAATTCTGTTCTCTGAGCACCTACCAGGCCTCCAAATCCCAGAATCTCTCCTTTCTTTAATTCAAAGGAACAATCCCGGAAGGAGCGTGCGTGGATGCTGCTTACATGGCTTACTTTTAAAACAGTTTCATCTGTCCGGTAATCTTCCTTAGGAGGGTAGACGTTGCTTAATTCCCGGCCCACCATCTGCTTTACGATTTCATCATCCGAAATGTCCTTGACCTCCCAGGAGCCTACGTACGTTCCATCTCGCATGATTGTAATGTCATCGGCGATCTGCCGGATTTCTGCCATCTTATGGCTGATATATATCATAGAAACACCGCGGGATTTTAAATCTCTGACAATCCGAAACAGTGCTTCCACTTCATTATCAGTCAGTGATGAGGTCGGTTCATCCAAAATTACCAGCTTTGCATTCTGGCTCACTGCCTTTGCAATTTCCACTGACTGCATTTGTCCGATTGATAGTGTCCCAAGTTTTGCTCTGGGATTAAAACTCATTTTTACATCTTTTAACCACTTTTCCGCTTCCTGGTTCATGGTCTTATGGTCAATCATCTTTAGCGGACCTATTTTTATTAAGGGATACCTTCCAAGGTACATATTTTCCGCAATGGAACGCGCCGGAACCGGCTGCAGCTCCTGATGCACCATGGCAAGCCCTTTGCGAAGGGCATCATCGGGATTTGCGATGCTCACATCCTTCCCGTCAATTAGAACCTTTCCTTCATCCATATTATAAATGCCGAAAAGGCATTTCATAAGGGTCGACTTACCTGCTCCATTCTCACCCATTAGGGCATGAACGGTACCGGGACGTACTTTTAAGTTGATTTTATCAAGCGCTTTAACACCAGGGAAGGATTTGCTGACCCCTATCATTTCCAGTCTGTATTCCTCTGCCATCCCGTTTCTCCTTTCCTTTTTATTGCCCACGTTCTCTGGGCATTAAGGTATACCTGTAACTCCGGATGCCTTTAAAAATCGGGTGTGCCTTACCGACACACCCGTTCCTTTTACCGGCTGCTGGAAATTATTTTAATTTATCAAGAATTTCCTGAGCATTATCCTTAGTAACCTTGATATAGTCTACCATGTTTACATTATCAACGGATTCACCCTTGATAAATTTAACAGCCATATCGCCTGCTGTACGAGCCTGTGAGAAGTGGTCATTGAATACAGTACCTGTCTGCTTGCCTTCGATAACGTTCTGAACAGCCTCTGTCAGAGCATCAACACCTACTAAATAGATGTCTTTGTTTACTGTACGTCCTGCTGCTTCGATTGCCTGAAGAGCACCAAGTGCCATAGCATCGTTGTTGCAGAAGATTACTTCAATCTGATCACCATACTGTGTTAAAGCATCCTGAGCGATCTGCTGAGCTTTTGCCTGATCCCAGTCACCGCGCTGCTTTAACAGTTCTTTTACCTGCATGCCGGAATCTGTAAGAGCCTTAACAGAGAATTCTGTTCTGTACTGAGCATCTACGTTCTCCGGGTCACCCTGGATCATGATATAAGAAACAACGCCGTCACCGTTAATATCGCCCTTGTTGGAAGTTTCAAAAATTTCTTCTCCCTGATAGGTACCGGACTGTCTAGCGTCACAACCTACATAAGTAGCGTTAATCTTGTCATCACTCCATCTCTGCTCTTCCTGAGTATCTGGCTCACGGTTAATGTAAACAACCGGGATTCCTGCTTCCTTACACATATCTGTGATTTCAGGAGCAGAAGAAGCCTGAACAAGGTTTAAAATCAATACATCGTATTTCTGGGTAATGAAGTTCTGGATCTGGTTGGTCTGCTCAGCCTGATCACCCTTACCATCCTGGATTACAACATTTTCCTTCTTAAAGCCTAAGTCCTCTGTCAGATAGCGCTGAAGCTCTGTACGGTAAAGTGTCATAAAGTTATCATCAAATTTGTAAATTGAGATACCGACTTTCTTATCCGCTACATCTCCGCCAACAGCATCTTTAACTGCTTCTGCGGTGGTCTCTGCGCTTGTGTCCTCTTTCTTGGTCTCTGCTGCTGTAGTCGCCTCTGGTGCAGCTGTTGTTCCCTTGGAGCCTGCTCCGCAGCCTGCCATGGAAAATACCATTGCTGACGCAAGGCCTACTGCTAATGCTTTTTTGAGTAATCTCATGATAAATCCTCCCTTATCATTATATTGTTATCGATTGGTGTTTTTACCTTACCGACATGCACATTATAGCTTTCTTTTGTGCATTTTTCCATATAATATTTTTTGGATATGTATCGATTTTTTTAGATTCTTCCTTTTTCTATCAAAAAAATTCGATATTTTTACTCACTATGCACAACTGACCGCCCATTACTGGGCGGTCAGTGCCTTCTGCCTGCATTCATAATACTTATCCCGGTCCAATTTTACAATTTCCTGTACATTTTGACCAAGAGATTCCGCAGCAGCGATTTTGAAAATAACATTTGCATATTCCTGGCTGTCACATTGAACTGTTCCAAACAGTTTTCCCGTACGCAGCCCTTCAAGCCCCTGAGGCGTCCCGTCTATCCCTACAATTTTAACCGGCCTCATGTCCCCTTTCCGGTCCAGAGCATCGGCAGCTCCCAAAGCCATGTCATCATTGTTGCATATCACCACTTCCACCTCATCCGGATACTCCAAAAGCCACTGCTCCATCCAGGCAGATGCCTGGCTTCTGTCCCAATTGGCAATTCCTCCAGTGATCTTTTCTAACGGAACTCCGCCATCCTTTAAGGTCTGAATGGACCATTCCGTACGGATTAAGGAGTCCTGATGGCTGTTTTCTCCTTCTAAAAGAACATAGCTGACCTTTCCATCCCCATTTAAGTCAAGGGAAGAAGGATCTTTCTTATAAGCATCCACCAGGATGTTGCCTTGTAAGGTTGCAGACTCTTTCGCATTTTCTCCCACATAGTAAAGCTTTTCCCAGCGCCGCATATCCTCCTCCACCGGCTCCCGGTTAAAGAACACTACCGGAAGGCTGGCATCCATGGCTTTGCTGATGATATTGGAGGCCACGGAGCGGTCCACAATATTTACGCAGATGGCATCATATCCAAGGGAAATGAAACGGTCCACCTGACTGTTCTGGGTATTCTGATTCCCCTTGGCATCCACAATATCCATGACTACCTTAATTCCTGTTTCCTTTTCATATTCCTTGGCTTGTTCCTCAATATTTCCCCTGAGCGTATTGATAAATGAATCATCTCCACGGTATAGGGTCACCCCGATACGTATGGACTTTTTTTCTTCCTTTCCACCAGCCTTCCTGCTCTGATAAAACACTCCCCAAAGTGTCAGCAGCAGGATAACCACCACCGCCAGGATACCATATCGTTTCTTCATATTCCATCCCCCATCTCAATCAATTGGATACAAAATCCTTTCAAATTTGCTTTCCCGTAGATTGGCCTTCTGAATATAGTAAGAATCCAAAACAATTTGTGTTCTTTGAAGCCCCCCATGAACCGCTTCCACAGCCTTTTCGATGCTCATATAGCCCGCATCAAACTGGTCACTTACCACCAGTCCCTTAATAATCCCATTGTCCAGTTCCTTTAAAAGTTTGGTCGTGCTGCCGATTCCGTAAAGTCCATCAATGACATTGCCGTATACCGGGCTCCCTGAAATGATATCCGCAGACTCATCAAGGCTCCTGACATCAATCGCTGCAATGACTGCTTTTCCGCTTCCGGGGTAAACCATGCCCTCTATGGCCTCCCGGAAGATCCCCTCCTCCTTTTTCTCAAAAAGCTTCATGGAAAATCCGGATTTTGAAAGAGCGGATACCAGTCCGTCATATACCTCCCTGTTATACCCGTACTCAAGCCCTTCCGTAAAAATCCATACAGGGATATCCGGAGAATTCTCCGCTGCAATTGCCTGCCCCAGCAATCCTCCTTCCTCCTCATAATCCGGAGATATGCCGCTTTTAACCTGATCATTGGGAGGTAAGTTTCCCAACATAACGGCAGGACTGTTTAAAACCATATCATCCATCTTTTTTACACATTCTACCGGCTTTACGGGAATCAGGACCACAGCTGATGCGCCATCGTTGATTTCCCTCTGAACCAGTTCTATCTGCTGATAGGCATCCCCTTTCTCATAGAGTGTAATAAAGCTGATATCTACGTTGTACTCCTCTGCCGCCTTATCAGCACCCTTTCTGAAATTTACATAATAGTCATCGGAAGTATCGCCGATGATGACGGAAACCGGATATATTTCTGTTTTCTTCTCCTTGATGATCAAATCCGTGGAGGATAAAAGAAATAGGAACACAAGCACTCCCGCCAGCAGAGTCCACAATATTTTTTCCTGTTTTGTCATAATCTACTTTCCTTTTCATCGCCCATGCTTTTTGGGCATAGAGGTATACCCGAAGGGTGATTCCTTTTCATCGCCCATTCTCTTCGGGCATAGAGGCAGAACTATAGGGAACCGCGGGAAGGCAGATGGTAATCACCGTTCCTTCATCAGGCTCTGACTCAATGATCAGGCCGTACTTTTCCCCAAAATACAGCTTGATCCTCTCATTGACGTTTTTCACACCAATCCCTGAACCCTTTTTTGAAGTGACATGGACCTGATCGGAAAATAAGCCCGCCACCTGGTCTTCTGTCATTCCAAGGCCATTGTCCTTCACCATAAAGAATAAGTCATCTCCTTCTTTCCAGACCTTTAAAATAATTTCTCCGTCTCCATCCATGAACTCCATTCCGTGATAGATGGCATTTTCCACAAGCGGCTGTAAAACCAGCTTTAAACAGGAAAGCTCCATACATTCCTCGGATGCATCAATCTCGTAGGAGAATTTATTCTTAAAACGCATGTGCTGGATCATCAAATAATTCCGCACGTGCTCCAATTCATCCCTGACTGTAATAATGCTCTTTCCTTTGCTTAAACTGATCCGGAAAAACCGGGCCAGGGCCGTCACCGCTTTGACCGCCTCCGCCTTTTGCTCGTTTTCAATCATCCACACGATGATGTCAAGAGTATTATAAAGGAAATGGGGATTGATCTGTGACTGTAAAGTATCAAATTCCTGTTTTCTTTTGGCCTCATGCTCCGCTACGATGTCATCCATCAGGACCCGGATCTGTTTTGCCATATTTTTAATGGAATTTCCCAGATGCTGGATTTCATAGGACCCTCCGATGGAAATTGCCGCCTGCAAATTCCCCTCTTCCAGAATTCCCACGGATTTTTCCAGATCCTTGATGGGATTGGTGATACGGGATGAAATATAGGAGTTAATCAGGGCGAGTATAAACAGGATCAGGGTTATGAGGAACACGATAAAAAGCCTGGTCTTAATGGAATTTAAAGAAACCACATTTTTAGGCGTCACTCCAATGATCTTCCAGCCCGTATAGCCAATGGATTTTACCGTAATGTTCCGGGTCTCTCCCTGAAAATCCTCCCGGTGGTTTCCATCTTTATAGCCGGCTGCCACCAGATTGTTCTCCTGCATCCGGCCGGAATCGATAAGCTGGATCTTGGGATGGTACAGGATCTGCCCGTCATTGCTGATCAGATACACATAGCCGCCCTTTCCTGTGGTCACTCCGTCAAAAAGATGTTCCAGGCTGGAATAGCTTAAATCCACCAAAAGCACGCCCTGGGTGGTAGAGGTGCCTTCCGTCAGCTCCACGGCCCTTGATAAAGATATCACCCACCGGTACTGGTTTTCATTACTGTCAAAAACATACTGGACATGGGGATAAGAGAAGTGTTGGTTTTCCGTCTTCTCCAAAGCATTTAAAAACCAATTTTCCCTGGTCACATCAAGGCCGCTTTTAAGCCTTGCGGCAGGAACCGCTTCCACCATGGTGCCTGATTGGGTAAAGAGAGCGATGTTGTCCACATTATCCTTGTTGTTGTCATACAGGAGCGTGATCTCGTTATTAATGGATTCCGAAGAAAGATCGGCGTTTTTTACGGCGCCATAATACAGGGAATCCGACAGCTTCATGACCGTAAGCAGATAGGACTCCACAGACCTGGCTACCTGATGAATAAGGCTCTGGTTTTCCTCCTGCACCATTTCTCCCACCTGGGTGGAAAGGCGCTGATATAAGGAAAAGGTTATTAAAAGACTGGCTGCCAAAGCAGTCACGGTAAAATATACAAAAATAGTATAACGAATGCTTATATTCTTTCTTTCCATATTATCGTCTATCCTTTTGGACAGGGCCCACCCCGCTTTAGAGCCTGCCCCGCTTTATCGGGCACCGGGTGTAAAGGGATACCCGGAGGGTGTTTCCATTACCTGGCTCCGCGGAATTTAGTCGGTGATACTCCGAATTTTTTCTTAAATACATAGCTGAAATAGTTTTGTTCCTGATATCCCACCTTCGCTGCCACCACATAGGTCTTATCGTCGGTTTTGTTAAGCAGTTCTACTGCCTTATTCAGACGGATATCTGTCAGATAGGCGATGTAAGCCTGTCCGGTTTCTTTTTTAAACATGGTAGAAAAATATGCCGGGCTCATATGAAGGTGGCGGCAAATCATTTCCACAGACAAATCAGGATTCTGGTAGTGGTCCATAATATACTGCTTTGCTTCCTGGATTACCTGGCGTGTGGTGAAATCACGCTCCTGGTTAATGAACTGGTTCATTTTCCCTGCAATCTTAAAAAGCCACTGGCCAAATTCCTCTTTCTTCTTTGTCCTATCAAAGATTTCCATGCCCTTTAGCTCTCCGCCCATAATATCCTCAAGGGCCAGGTCATACTGCTGCATCATCTGAAGGACGCTGTTTAATACACCGAACATGTAAACCTGCTGCTGGCGGTAATGGACTTTTGCGGATTCCATCTTTTCAATGATCCTGGAAACCGCTGCTTCGATCTTTTCGTCGGGGCCGAATTTTATGGCTGAGATTAAATCCGCTTCTGTTACACTATCAAATTCCAGCTTTCCTACTCCCACCGGCTCCATATCATTGATGTAAATGGTGGTCCCTCTTCCTGCTATAGCTTTATAGCCTAGAGCGTCAATGGAAGACTGATAAGCTTCTCTAAAACCGGTCATCTCCCGGAAGCTTTTGCCGATGCCCATGGAGACCGGGACCTCCAGAATCCGCTTTGTTTCCTTGCAGATATCCCCCAGTACATCGATCAGCCCTGTGGTAGAGTTGTCATCATCAAGAGCAACGATCACCACCATTTCCGCCTCTGAAACAGACTGGAAAAGAGCAAACCGGCAATAACCCTCTAATTTTTCCCTTACAATCTGCATGACGGATATGGGGATGAGTTCCTCCTCATTGTGAAGGGACAGAGTTTCCCTGACCTCCCCCTTTTCCACATCAATGGCTACGATGATCCATTTCCTTGCACCCATGACAGGCACCCCATACTCCCTAAGCTTTTGTTCCACCAGCTCTTCCGGAAGATTTTTGTGTACCAGATCATTAAAAAACTGCTCCCTGATGATGGGAAGGCTTTTCCGGTAATTCTCCCGAAGACGGATTAGATTCCTTTTTTCTTCTATTTCCTGATCCAGATTCCCCTTGATCCTTTTTAATATGGAGGTCAGTTCTTCCACATTGACCGGCTTTAAGATGTACTCCGTCACATTCAGCTTGATTGCCCTCTGGGCATATTCAAAATCATCATAGCCGGAAAAAATCACCACCTTCATGGAAGGATACCGCTGCCGTACCTTTTCTGCAAGTGCCAGGCCATCCATGTATGGCATCCGGATATCCGTTAAAACCACGTCAGGTTCCAAAATCTCGATCTTTTCCATGGCATCTTCCCCGTTTTCCGCATCTCCCACCACCCGGAATCCGGCTGCCTGCCATTCGATCTTTTTTATAATGCTTTTACGTACTTCTTCTTCGTCATCTACTAAAATTATGCTGTATAAGTCCATGCTGTTCTTCCCCTCTAATAATCCTGTCGGGTATACTTAAAACCCAAAACCATGGGCAATAAACCAGGTTACTGCTGCTGTATCTGATAAAGCAGGGCATTAACGATTGCCGCTGCCACATTGCTTCCTCCCTTTCTTCCCCTGGCCACAATATAGGGGATATCAGAAAGGGTCATGATCATTTCCTTAGACTGTACCACATTGACAAAGCCCACCGGAACGCCGATGATCAGCCGGGGATGGATTTTCCCTTCCTTTATTAATTCATAAAGGCGCACTAAAGCTGTGGGGGCGTTTCCTACTGCAAAAATACAATTCTCCGAAAGCTCTGCTGCCTTATCCATGCTGGCACAGGCCCGGGTGGTATGGTGAAGCTTTGCGTATTCTGCAACATCCTCATCGGCCATAAAGCAGCTGACGCTGCAGCCATTGCGTTTTAAGGCACCCTTATTAATGCCGGCCATTCCCATATTCGTATCCGTAATGATCCGCACGCCTTCCTTTAATGCCCGGATCCCTTCCTGTACGGCGTGGGGAGAAAATACCAGATTATCCGCATATTCAAAATCGGCGGTGGTATGAATCACCCGTTTGATCACCAATTCACATTCCGGATCAAGGACTTTTTCTCCAAGCTCCATGGTGATCAGTTCAAAACTTCTCTTCTCTATTTCCTCGGGAAGTACCCGCTCCAGTTCTTTAAGCTCCATCTGTTTCTCCTTGTTTCTCTTTGTTTCTCCTTATAAGTCCGCAGTGCCGCTCGCAAAACCTGCGGTTTTGCGAGCTCACGGGCATTCGCCCTTTGAAATAGGCCATGACAAGATTTTCTTATGTGCAAGCACAACGAAAATCTTCTCCTGTCCTATTTCACACTGCTCATTGCTTTCGTGAACATTATCCCATAGATCCGTTCCATGTCAAGGCTGTCCCTTAGCAGGGCGGCCAGCCGTTCATATTGCTCTTCTTTATATTCCTGGTAGTTAAAACTGCCATCCAGATCCAGGGTAATGCCCTTCTTCTTTGCAAGAGCTTCTACAATGGTCATTGCAATTCCTTCTTTATCAAAGAAGCCATGGATATAAGTACCGTATACATTTCCCCTCTGGCAGCCGTCCATTTTCGCTAGGTGGGAACCGGACTGGCATTCCATGACATAGGCAAGAGGCGGTACGGATCTGGTGGTTTCTCCCATGTGGATTTCATACCCTTCCACCTCGATACCTGACAGTTCCTCAAATATCCCTCCTACGCTGGTACAGGAGCCTGCCACTCTTGTTCTTGTCTTTTCCTTTCCAAACACAGTACGGACGGGCAGAAGCCCCATTCCTCGGACCGGCAGGACAGCCCCATCCGTTTCCATTTGGAAGGGATCGGATATGCTTTCTCCAAGCATCTGAAAGCCACCGCAGATGCCAAATACCGGAACCTCTCTCGCCTGAAGCTTAAGGATTGCAGCCTCCAGGCCGCTCTCCCGCATCCAAAGTAGATCCTGGACGGTATTTTTACTGCCAGGCAGAATGACCAGATCCGGATTTGAAAGATCAGAAACTCGGTCCACATATCTCAGGCTTACCCATGGTATCGTAGAAAAAACCTGAAAATCCGTGAAGTTGGAGATTCTTGGCAAACGGATCACGGCGATTTCCACTGCAGTCCGGTCCGTTCTAACGGTTCCTGCCAGATGGTCTCCAAGACTGTCCTCCTCTTCCAGATCCACATCCATATATGGAACCACACCGGCAACCGGGATGGAAAGCTGTTTTTCAATCATTTCTAACCCCGGGTCCAGAATTGTCTTGTCTCCCCGGAATTTATTGACGATCAGGCCTTTGATCCTGGTTCTTTCATCTGGCTCCAAAAGCATTACGGTTCCGTAAAGCTGTGCGAACACTCCTCCCCGGTCGATATCTCCTACTAAAAGAACCGGCGCATCCGCCATTTTTGCCATACCCATATTTACGATATCATCCTGCTTTAAATTAATCTCCGCCGGACTTCCGGCTCCTTCTATGACAATAATATCGTACTCCTCTGAAAGCTTTTGGAATGCCCGTTCTATCTCTGGCACCAGCTCTTTTTTGTATGCAAAATACTCTCTGGCTGGCATATTGCCAATAGATATGCCATTTACAATAACCTGGGACCCAATATCATTGGTCGGCTTTAACAGGATGGGATTCATGGCTGCCTCTGGCTTAACTCCTGCCGCTTCCGCCTGAACCGCCTGGGCCCTGCCCATCTCAAGCCCTTCCTCCGTAATATAGGAATTTAGGGCCATGTTCTGGGATTTAAAAGGGGCCACCCGGTAGCCATCCTGTTTAAAGATCCGGCATAAACCGGCCGCAATCAGGCTTTTCCCTGCATTGGACATGGTTCCCTGTATCATGATCGTCTTTGCCATACGGTTATTTCCCTTCTGTCACTATGGATTTTAATATGGAAAGAAACTCTTCATTTTCTTTCCTCTGCTTTACACAGATGCGGTAATAGGTATCATCAAGTCCTCTGTAATTGGAACAGGAACGTATCAGAACTTTCCGGTCCAGAAGCTGTTTATAAAGAAGCTTCTCTTTTGCAAGAGCCTCTGGTCTTAAATCCCGGAAAAAAATATAATTGGCCATGGAATCAAAAACCAGAAAACCAAGGGAAGAAAGGGCTGATTTTAGGTATTCCCTTTCACAGGTGATCTCCTGTCTTGTCCTTTTCACGTATTCTGTCTCCAATAGGGCCGCCTCTCCTGCCGCCTGGGCGAGACTGGAAACGCTCCAGGGCTGACGTATGAGATTCATCTGGTCCAGGACCTCTTTTCCAGTGCATAACCCATAGCCCAGGCGCAGACCGGCCATAGCATACAGCTTTGTAAATGCCTTTAAAAGGAAGACATTCTCATAACCGCCGTCTCCTATGAGATCAAGGACCGAATATCTCTCAGGCTCCTGTAAAAATTCATTAAAACATTCATCTATTACGCAAAAGATCCCGCGGTCCCTGGAGTATTTAAGAATCCCTTCCATCGCTTCCTTCTCTACGGCATATCCGGTGGGATTATTGGGGTTGCATAAAAACAGCATTTGAACATCAATCCTGTTTTTCTCCAGCCAGTCGATCAATTCTTTTTCAGATAGCCGGAACCCGTGTTCTTCTTTTAAACAATAGTGCACGATGCTGCAGGAAGAGGCCTTAAGGGCCTGTTCATATTCAAGAAAAGAAGGGGCGATCAGCAGGGCATTTTTCGGCTTTAATGCCTGTACGACCTGAAAGATTAAATCTGCTGCTCCGTTTCCGCAGATAATGTTCTCTGCCGAAACGCCGTGAAACCCTGCCAGTTCCTTCCGAAGCCTCATGGATTGGCTGTCAGGATAGAAGGAACAACTATCTGCCGCTTTATAAAGAGCCGCTTTTACTCCAAGGGGAAGCCCCAGGGGATTTATGTTAGCTGAATAGTCCATTGTTACGTTGTTGGTGTATATATCACCGCCATGCTGGTATACCATATTATTATTCTCCTGATCAAACGATTGATTATTCTAAAAAACTATAAGGAACAGCAAGAATACAGGGATCAGGGCTAACACATAGGTAACTGTCATGAGGCAATTGGCTCTGGGGATATCCTCGTATTCCACCGGTCTTACCGCATCTCCAATGGTAGGCTTTTCATAAAGCTTTCCAAAATAACAGGCATTTCCCGCCAGCTGGATCTGCAGCGCTCCTGCACAGACCGCCTCTGTCTGGGCTGAATTAGGACTTTTGTGATTGAAGCGGTCCCTCTTAAATATTACCAGGCCATTCCTGCCGCTGTATGGGTTCCTCTTTTTCCTGATTCCATAAAAAAGCTGGCACACATATCCTGCCCCTATCATTAGGGCTGCGGATAGCCGGGCCGGTATGAAATTACAGGCATCATCAAGCTTTGCTGCTGCCCGCCCGAACCAGAGATACCGATCATTTTTATAGCCCACCATGGAATCCATAGTGTTTACTGCTTTGTATAAATACACTCCCACTCCTCCAAAAAGAGCCATGAAGAGCAAAGGGGCAATGATTCCATCCGAAGTGTTTTCCGCTACGGTTTCCACCGCTGCTTTTGTGATCCCTTCTTCCGACAATACTTTCGTATCGCGGCCTACAATCATGGATACGGCCTGCCTGGCTCCTTCCACATCTCCATTGGAAAAGGCCTTATGGACTTTCATGCTTTCTTCCCGTAGGGAACGCCAAGCCATCATCTGACCACACATTATACTTTCTATAAGAAACCCTACATAGGGGGAAAAGAAATAGGAAGTCCAGAGAATTGCCCCGGATACGGTACCAGTGATTAATAGCACAAGGATCACCAGCCATAAACCGGCTCTTCTTTCCCCCACTTCTCCTTTAGGAAACATTTCCCTTAGCTTTTTCTCCAGCCAGCTTATGAGAGAGCCTATGCCGCAGACCGGATGCCAAAGCCAGCGGGGATCTCCAAAGCACAGGTCCAGAAAGCATCCTGTTAGCACTGCTGCTAAATGTAATCGTATCATTCTTTTATTTCCTGACCTTCTGTCTATTTAATCCTAGTTTCAATGCCACACACCATGCGGTAAACTTCCTTAGAAGTCCGGGCTAATCTTACAGAGGACCTTCCCGAAACTTCTCTCCAATCTCTGTCTTCCGGGTCAAGAGGCACGATACCGCAACCAAGTTCATTGGAGGTAATAATAACATTGGGATTTTGTTCCTCAATCGCATCAATAAATACTTCAACGCTTTTTCCTTCTTTTAAAAGACGCCTTATATACTCATGAAGACCATGGATGATTGGGAATTTCATGGCAGCTTCAAAGCTGTCCCTACTGCCTTCTGCAATCTCATACTCTTCCTTTTTTCCTTTTTTATACACGAATGAATCAAGCGGATTCGTTATTTTATCAGCACTCTTTGCCAGCTCCAAGGCAAATGCCAGCTTCCCTTGCCATGCTCCGCCAATAATTAATATCATATCTCCTCTTTCCTGCCCACGTTTTCTGGGCAATGCACATCCCGCTTTTATAAAGACATCAGATGAGAAACCACAGCCAGCCCCGCCACAAGAGCCAATTCACATATCTGCAGAAAATATCCTGCCAAATCGCCGGTAATTCCACCGAATTCCTTCTTTGCCATAGCATAATAATACCAATAAACAAGAATGGAAACGAAAAGAGTCATGACGGCTGGTATCGTTCCTCCCAAATACCATATCCCCCATTCTGCC
This sequence comes from Lacrimispora sphenoides, assembly GCF_900105215.1. NCBI lineage: Bacteria > Bacillati > Bacillota > Clostridia > Lachnospirales > Lachnospiraceae > Lacrimispora > Lacrimispora sphenoides. Next base: position 2,017,027 of record NZ_FOIP01000002.1, read on the forward strand.
GCAGCCAGATACAAAATCATAGTAATTGCCACGGTCCGTTTCTGTGCAGCACCAGAAAAAGAAGCCGCCAGTCCGCTCTCCTTAGCCATTGGGAATGTAACGACTGACAGGCCGCTTAATGCCCTTGTAACTACGAATATTATGGAATAGGCCGGGATCATGGCCGGACTCATTTCTAAAAAGGCGGTCAGATAGAGTATCAGATAGACGCAGCATCCGATGATGGCAAAAGCGCCTGTATGGGGATCCTTTAATATCTCAAGCTTTTTCTTCCTGTCCCCATGAGAGGATTTTGCATCAATCACATCCAGAAATCCATCCATATGAATGCCTCCTGTAATCAGGATCGGAATTACTACCGGGAGAATCTGCCCGAAATGACGGAAGCCAAGGGCATCGCAGCCCCGAAAAACTGCAAATTCCAGCAAACCGATGACTGCCCCGATAAGGGGGAAAAAACACATGACATATTTCATCCGCTCCTTTGTCCATTCCATCTGGGGCATTGGAATACGGGAATACATAGAAAACGCAATTACTAAACTGCCAAATAAATTCATATTCCTCCTCCTCATAATGCTTGAACCAGGCAACACGCCTGAAACATAAAATTATCATATCACAGAATAGGAAAAATGTCATTTCCATTCAAAAGTACAATCTTTGTTTTTACAAAATATTAATTATACTTAAAGAGAAACGCTGCAAAATAAAACAGCGTTTCTCTTTAAGTTTTAATATATGTACACATAGTAATTATATTCCGGTATACTGATTTCCTTTCGCTTTCCAATACATGCCGGTAAGCTTATCTCCCGCTTCATATGCTTTCTTCAGGAACCCTTCCATATTTTCATCATAGCACATTAATTCCAGAACCAGGGGCAGCTCATACGTTGTTGTGGCAACTGCTGTCATGACCTCCTGCCAATTAATATTACCGTCCCCTGGAACCTGATGGAAATCAGCAGAACCGCTGTTATCATGAATGTGGATTGCATACAGGTGGTCTTTGTACCGATGAATTATATCGGTCATCTTCCTGCCCCATACCATGTTCGCATGCCCTGTATCCAGGCAAAAGCCCATAAACTGCGATGGATACCTGGCAAAGAGTCTGTCCAGCTGATCCAGCTCATACCGCTCCGGCATATCAAACAGATTCTCAATACAGATGCGTACTCCCTTATGAGTACAATAAGGCTGAAGCTCATCAAAGGATTGGAATACTTGTTGATAAAAATGCTCTTCTGCCTCCGGCTTCTCCTGTATCGTAAAATGAGGGACATACAAATGGAGAACGATCTCTTCTGCACCCATGCACGCCGCCAAATCAACCCGGTTCTTAATCAACTCTACTCCTGCTTTTCTGTTATACTCCACATCAGAAGTATAGTCCTTGCGGTAATGCCCATCAATCAGATTTACATTCCGCTTAGACCCCTTGGATGCATGGAGGGCTTTTGCCTTCATCCCGTATTGATCCAGCCATTCCTTAATCTGCTCCATCTCATAAGAGGAATAAATATAATCTCCATCCCATTCAAAACACCAGTGGATATGGGTAAAGCCTGCCTGTGATATTTTATATAATATTTCATCAATTTTTTCAATCTGGGAAAATTCTCCAGCAAAATCTGTTGCTATCGCCAACTGTAAGGTACTCATATTCTCTCCTTTCCATCGCCTGCTACGGCACATATTGATCCTTTTCTTTCCATTTTTATAAATAATAAGCAGAGCAGGCCTGCCAAAACCGTCACCACCAGCCATACATATATGGTAGTCTGCCACCCCCGGTACTCTACCATAAGTCCAATGGTAAAAGTTGAAATTGCCGTTCCCAAATATGCCATCGCATTCAGGAAACCGGATACCCCAGACACACGTCCGTACCGCAAGAACCGTAATGGGTAAATATTAACCACCAGCGTATTCACTGCCATCATGGAAGCCGTAATCATTGCCAGGATGCATGCCGTTATAACCGGAAAGAGGTTTCCTGCCGTACATAACAGAAGCAATCCTGCTGCAGCCCATGTAAAAAAGAATAATATAGATAATCCTATCCTCTCCCCTGTCTTGTGGTAGGCAAATCTGGCCAGGTATGCCCCCGATAAATTGATGACCGGCAGTATGGAGGTAAGCAAAACGGAAAAGGAAGCTGCTATTCCAAAGGAGTCACTGATATAAGTAGGCACCCAGGTAGTCACACCGTCCTTTAACATACCATGCACCATAATTGGTATCAGAAGTGTCAGGATACCGGAAGTTGCCATCAGTTTTCCAAAGGAGATTTGAACCGGTGCTTCCTCTTGTTTGTTCTTTTCTTTAATTCCATCATCTTGTGGAGAATCGTTTTCAGCATGGCGGCATACATCCCAAAAACCGATACTCCACAAGATGGAGGCTGCTGCCAACAGGATTGCCGCTGCAATAAATACTCCAGGCCAGGCGGCAACAGCCAGAACTCCAGCAGACAGCAGATATGCAATCAGGGTTCCTATGATCTGTGACGAAACGATATTCACACTACAGTTCACCCGATCTTCACCCTGAAGCATTTCTGCGAAAATGCGGATAATAGGCGCCCAGATCATTGCCTGAAAATATCCGTTGGCTCCCCAGGACAATGCCATCCATATGGCGCTATGGCTGATGCTCATAGCCACATTGGCAAGTCCGGAGCAAAACAGCCACACAAATATCATCCGCTTGGGATTAACCCGGTCCCCCAAAAACCCATTGATCATCTGCCCCGTTCCGTAGGCAAAAAAATAAACCATGCTGATGAATCCGGCCTGAGACGCGGTCAGGAACCGCTCTGAGATGATTTGAGCCATGGCAGAAGAATAATTCAACCTTCCGATATACGATACACAATATACCAGCCAGCATAGCAGGAATAATCTTCTGACATACTTTCTCTTCCTGATTTTACACAATACCTTTTCTCTATCCATATCCACTCCTTCATTCCCGGCGGCCTCTAGCCTTTCACCGCACCGTTAGTCAAGCCGCCAATGATCTTTTTCTGCATAAACACATAAAATACCATAATCGGCAGCATGGACAGTAAAAAAGCTGCAAAAATCATTGGATAGTTAATAGCATGTGTCATCTTGAAGTTATATTGGAACAGAGTAAGAGTCCAGTAATCTGGCGACTTATTTAAGGAAAGCAGAGGGAGGAGGAAGTCATTCCAGTACCAAAGTCCGTTTTTGATCAATACCGTTGCCGTCATGGGGCTTAGAAGGGGGAAGACTATATGGATATAAATCTTCCAGGTCGACGCTCCATCAATATACGCCGCTTCTTCCAGTTCCATGGGGATGCCTTGTATGAAGGCCACATAAAGGAAAACACCTTCACATACCGCGCTTGATATGTATACGATGATCAGTCCGGGGATATTCAGCATATCCATCACTGACATAACTTTAATTAACGGAAGCATCTTTACCGTAAACGGTACGAAAATACCTGCCAGTAAAAAGAAATATAGATATTTATAATATCCTTTTTCCCACATGTTCCTGGCAATTGCATAGGATACCATGGGTATAACAGCTATTGTCCCAAGGGAAGCAAACACCGTAATCACCAAGGTATTTAAGACAGTCCTGGGATAACCAGAATTCGTTACAATCGCTTTAAAATTATCAAAATTAAATCGCTTTGGTAAAGCAAAAAAACTTTGGCTCAATTCCTGAGGCGTCTTCATGGAGGTTATTACCGTTAAATAGACCGGATATGCGATTATAATAACGCCCATGATCAGAAAGAGATACAATACCGTACTATTCAATTTCCTGCTCATCCCTCTTCCTCCTGATATACACTTTTCTTATTGCTGAAAGCGATCTGTAAAAATGAAATGAAACAAATAATTACGGTCACTACCACAGCTTCTGCAATACCCAGGGAGAAGTTAACCTCCTTAAAGCCATGATTATAGATCAGCAGCGCCGTACTTTCCGTTGCACCGCCGGGTCCTCCGTTTGTTAAAGCAACAATATAATCATATATTGTCAAACCGTCCTTAATCACCAATACCATAACAACAGTAAGTACGGGAAGCAAAAAAGGAAAGGTAATGAATTTGAATATATCCCATCTTCTGGCACCGTCAAGGGAAGCTGATTCTACAAGCTCCTGAGGAACATTCTGCAAGCCTGCCATTAATAAAACCGTGGGGATCGCAATTCCCTGCCATACATTGGTGATCAGGACCGCAAAAATTGCCAATTTAGAACTGGACAGCAGACTCCTGCTCAGCCATTCACAATGAAGCAGCTGTCCGATCTGGGGCAGGACCTGGAAAAATACCTCGTTAAATATAAGGCCTACCGTCAGCATACTGACAACCGCCGGGAAAAAGTATGCTCCCCGAAAGAAATCCTTTGCCTTGATTTTACTGTTTAAGATAAGAGCCATGGCCAGGCTGAGTCCAACGATACTTACGACTAACAAAATCGTATATTTGAAATTAAACCAAATTGCATTCTGAAAGCGGCTGCTTAACAGCACTCTGATATAATTCTTTATTCCAACAAACTGATAATTACTGGTCAATCCGTTCCAATCGGTCAAGCTATAATAGATTCCCGCACCTACTGGATAGATAAAAAAGAGAATGTATAATACCGTTGCCGGAACAGAAAAAGCAAACATTGTAATATTTCTCTCAGTCATCCCTTTCCTTTTTTTCATATATCCTTCTACCTTTCTAAAAAATGGCTACTGTAAGTACTCCGCTACAATAGCCATTTTATTTTTGGCAAGCATCCGGCCTGTCGATACTGCCCGCTACTATCTGCTGTTATTGGCCCGCATATTTTTCCTTACAGATTCGATCCGTCTCCTTAAGGAAATTGTCTGTATTCTTGTCTGAGATAAGCTGCTGCACATATACAGACCATTCAGAACGCCATCCCGATGGCCAGAAGTTCACCATGGTCAGGAAGGTATTCCCGCTGTCAATGACTTCCTTGATGCCCTTTAAAGGTTCTATATTATAATTTACACCTTTGATTACTGGAGGGGTTCCTTCTTCATCCGCTACCATTTGATAGATTTCCGGCCTTGATAAGAATTCAATGAATGCTTTTGCCTCTTTCTGATGAGAGGTCTTGCTGGATACGCCATAAGCAATATCCACATTGATTGGAGTCTTATAGTCATCTCTTACCGGACTGGGATAGGGAATTAAGGTGAAGTTCAAATCAGGGTTGTTTTGCTGAATTACGGTGTATTTAGCCGTTATTGCAATAAACATTGGAATCTTCCCGTTTGCAAAATCAGCAACACACTGTTCAATGCCATAGGACAGGGTATCTCCTGCATATTCCCTGGTTTTTAGCATTGCCTTGGCAAGCTCCTTAAAATAGGGCTTATCCTCATCGCTGAAGGAGGCCTGGGTCGTTCCTACATTCTCTGTGTCTGTATATACATCATTTTTAATAATACCGACGATTCTTTCTCCTTCCTGTGCCAGATAGCCGGGATCTTTATCTACAAAAGTAAAAGGCGTGATTCCTTTTGACTGAAAGGCTTCACATACAGCAATCAATTCACTCCAAGTGGCGGGCAATTTCAAACCTGCTTCTTCAAACATGGTCTTGTTGCAATAAATGCCGAACGAATTCAAAGCAAAGGGCATTGCATATATCTTACCGTTCCAGGTAGAGAATTGCAGCGCACTGTCCGATGCCCTGTTCAACCACTCCTCATTGGTCAATTCTGTATACACCCCATCATCCATCATGGTGTGATAGGCTGTCTCTGCAGGGTATACGGACATGATATCAGGAACATCCCCAGTAGAAACTCTGGTGAATAATACCGTCTCTGCATCTGCAGGTGCTGTCTGCTTTATTACCACATTAGGGTATTCTTCTTCAAATTTTTCAATAACTTTATTAAATACCGCTTCTCCTTCGACCTTACAATTGAAAAATTCCAGCTCCACCTTTCCATCAGCTGAAGCCGCTTTTCCATTTCCCCCAATGGTACCGGCAGCTCCTCCCTCAGCCTTATTGCTTTGTTCCGCAGTCTGGCTGGCCAGACCGCATCCGACCAGAGTCAGCGCCATTAGCATAGTCCCCAGCCCGACACCCAATACTTTCTTTTTCATAAGAAACCTCCTTTAAACTCTTGGTATTTTCGTTTGTGTGTTCATTATAGAGGATTCTTTCATAATATGCTTGCCATATCTTCTGAACTTATTGCCATATCTTCTGAACTATTAAAGTGCGCTCTGCTTCCCAGCCTTTCTATGATATAATAAATATACAAAAAAGGCAGATTCCGAGACCTTCCTGGATAATCTGCCCCTTAGGAAACCAAAGAAGAAAGGACACCGCCATGATGAAAAAATCGGATTTTCAACTTTCTTTCCCGAAGATGAACAATCAGCTGAAGCTGATGCTGATTCTGGAAGCTATCGTACTCATGGGTGCATACATCATTATCACGGGTGCGTACCAGAATCTGGAACGGCATAAGACCGAAGAAGCGGTAAGGCAGCTAAACGGTACCTTGATGACCAATATCGAACATACCGCCAATGCCTTGGACACACTTACCAAATCCCTGATCAGCAGTGAAGCCTACGAGGTGTCCCCTTCTCTTTGGAGCTATTTAAAATCCCGTGCAAGACAAAAAGAAAATCCAGGGAGGGTGGATGGATTATTTATAGAAAAATATTATCAGCTGACCATCTTATTTCCTCAGTTAAACTGTCTCTTCCTGTTTCGTCCGGAAGGGGATCTGATGAGCTACAAATACAACGACCAGAAATACCACCTGCTGCAGGAATTACCCGAAAGCGACTGGGTCACCACCCTGAAGGAGAACAGGGGAGCCCTTTCTTTTATCACCCAAAAAGAAGCAGAGGACTTGGGATACCAGGTGAATAACAGGCTCTTGTTTGCCGGACGGGTTTTGAATAACATCAGCGCTTCCAGACCGGTGGCCATTATTTTAGCTGGTATTAACATCTCAGACCTTCAGTATGATTTTAAATACAATAAATTATTTGATTCCCAGCAGTTTGCCTGTTTTGATGCCAATAAAAAGCTGCTATTTTCCTCCGACGGATTTGAGGATATTACCTGGCAGGACATACAGTCCCCTAGGGTCGAAGATCCCTATGCATATTACCTGACTGCCAATGATAATCATACTTTATACAGCGTCATCGTTACGGATAAAAAGGATATCACCCAGTCTTCTTCCTTCCTGCGTCCTGTCTTTCTGATGATCATCCTGGTTATTTTCTTATCCAATCTTCTGCTGTCCTGGATGATAACTAAGCGGGTCATAAAATCCTACGGGGAAATGACAAAACAGGTATACCAAAAGAACCTGGCAGAAAAGGATTTAAATCTGCAGATGCTGCGATCGCAGATCAATCCCCATTTTTTGTACAATACTCTGGACCGGATGCGGATGGCCTCACTCAATGCCAACTACCCCCATTTGGCGACTATGTGTGAACTGCTGGCAAAGATTCTCCGCTTTGGCGTCTCTGAGTCTAATAAACTGGTGACCGTAGAAGAGGAACATGCCCATTTAGAGGAATACATCCGTTTAATCAAGTTAAGCTATGCCAATGTGTCCATCAGCACCAGCATGGATCCTGAAATCCTTTCCTACCGAATGCTTAAGCTGTTACTGCAGCCGTTGGTAGAAAACAGCATTAACCACGGTATTATTGATGATGCTTCCAATGGTTCAATTCAAATATGGGGATATGAAAAAGACGGAGAATTGATTTTCACAGTTTCAGATAATGGAAATGGAATGGATGAAGAACACCTTGCCCTGCTGCGGGATTATCTGGAGGATAAGAATACCGCTTTTCACAGCATCGGTTTAAAAAATATCCGAAAACGAATTCAGCTCTATTACGGAAAAGAGTATGATTTATACATTGACAGCCGGCTTCACCAGGGCACAACCGTAACAATTAAAATTCCAGTCGTAAAAGAATAAATTGTTTGAGCAGAAAGTGATAGGAGGCGCATATGACAAGCAATTATATTTTAATCGTAGATGATGATCCGGATATTCTGGAGGGACTTACCCATGCGGTAGAAAAGGAATTTGAAAACAAGCTAAACGTACTAAGCTGCAGAAACGGGGTTATCGCGGCTGATATCTTAAGATGCAATACCATTGATATCCTGATTACCGACATAAAGATGCCGGTTATGAACGGGATTGAATTGCTGGACTTTATCAAGCAGCATCATATCACCTGCAAAAGTGTTGTCTTAAGCAGCTATGACGATTTTAATCTGGTAAGGGATGTCCTTCGTCTGGGTGCAGCCGATTATCTTTTAAAACCAGTTGATTTTCCGGTTCTGTATCAGCTCTTGTACCGCTTGCTGGCTCAGGTCATGTCAGCGCAGAGCAGCTCTCCCGGACGCAACTATCCCATTAACATGCAGCAATTACTGGAGTCTTATCTTCAGAAACCCATGCAAAAGACCGCGAATATGCTTGCATTTGAAGAAAAGTATTCCCTGATCCCCGACTCTGCCTGTATCATCGGATGCATTAAGCTGGATGCGGTTTATTCCGGAAAGCTTTTTCAGCTTCAGGAAGGTCTGCGTGAGGACCTTTATCACTGTCTTAACCGGTCCCATATCCAATACCGAACTATCGTAACAGGGGAAATGGCCTCCTGCTTTGTATTTATGCTGTTTTCCGATACGGATATCCCCAACTGCCTGGACAGCCTGCATTCTTTTGGGGAGTATCTGGCTGACCAGGGCTATAAGTTTAAGTTCAGTAAACGATATGTCACCTTCCACCAGTGCTCCGATGGGTTTAAGGATTGCCTCACCTGGTTTGAATTCGGCTATTATGACCTTCCCTATACCCCTGCTTATGAAGGTTGTACTGCTGAGGATATCTTAAAGTTTATCCATCAGGCAACAAATTCCCTGTCGGTTTATGACATGAAGAGTACCCTGCATTATCTCCGCCTTTTCTTTGCCGCCATCAATCATCTGAAGCCGCCGGTAAAAGAGACTAAAAAAATACTAAATAACACTATCTATTCATTGATCCGGCTGAATCCAAAATTTATTGAGCCGGTCAGCGGACTTAAATTCAGTGAACATGATCTGTTCAGCCAAATCGAGAATGCTCCTTCCCTTTCAATTCTGGAAAAAGAATTATACTGTTCCCTGAATCATCTGGTTGAAATAGTTTTGCATTCCCTTCAAAATAAGGAGGACTGCATCATTGAAAAGGCAAAATCCTACATCGAAAGAAACTACAATGAATGCATCAGCCTGGAAGATGTGGCAGCTCATGTTTATATGAATAAAAGCTATTTTTCCTCCTTTTTTAAAAGCAAGGCCGGCCTCACTTACCGTGATTATCTTCGCAATTACCGCATAGAAAAATCCATTTGCCTCATTGTGGAAAGCAATATGAAAATCTATGAGATAGCCCAGGCGGTTGGTTATAATGATTCCGCGCATTTTATCCGTGCCTTCAAGGAGGTAACCGGAAAAAGTCCCGGTGATTATAAGGTATCCTTATAAACATCCGTCCTCTTTTTCCAAAACACTAATACCATACCAAGAACACTTACCAATCCTTCTGTCATAACAAATGCCAGCCATACCCCTGTCATTCCCCAAATCCGGCTCAGCATAAGCACCATGGGAACAAGAACCACACACCCCCGCGCCACAGAAATAATAAAAGCATTCAGCCCACGCTCGGCAGCGCTTAAATACATGCATACAATTATATTGATTCCCGCAAAGAAAAAACCGGCGAAGTAGATCCTGAGCCCCTCCCTGGCAAGAAGAACAATTGCTGCATTCTGCTCACTGTTAAACACATTGATCATTTGATCCGAACAGAAAAATACCAGTGAATAAATTGCTGACGCTATTGCCAGGGAGGTGATAACCGCATATTGAAGCAGTTTTTTTATAATATTACCATTCCCTGAGCCATAAGCCTTGCTGATTAACGGCTGTATTCCCTGTGCGATTCCCGTAAATACAGAGATTCCTACCAACGCTATATTGGCCACAATCCCATAGGATGCAACCCCTAAGTTTCCCTCCAGCCCCAGGATGACCAGATTAAAGGTGATCAAAACAATCGCCGAAGACACCTCCGTAATAAATGCGGCCATACCCAGACCAAAAATATCGCGGACAGCCTTCCACTGAATTTTGCTTTGCAACCACCGGAGACTGCTCTTCCCCTGTATAAAGTTGGCAGATAAAACCACAAGACTGATGACAGGTGCCAGACCGGTGGCAAAGGCTGCACCAAACATCCCCAGCCCCAGCGGAAACATAAATACATAGTCCAAAATTATATTGGATAGGCTTCCTGTCAGCATTGCAATCATCGACAACTTAGGATTATTGTCATTTCTCACAAATGCCAGCATGACATTGTTCAGGATAAAAAACGGAGCAAAGTAGAGTATGGTGCTTAAATATGCCTTAGTCAGTGGCAATGTAGCTGCGTCGGCTCCCAATAATATAGCCAGAGTCCCGGTGCCCAGGACTCCTGTGATTGCAAACAGCACTCCCGCCAGAATTCCTAACTTTAAACTGGTGGTAAAAACGGTATTTATCCGTTTCCCCCCATTCTGGGATTTCAGAATGCTGTAGCGGGTAGCACCTCCTATACCGATCATCAATCCAGTACCATTAATCAGGCTGTAAATCCCAATTGAAAAATTCAGTGCTGCCAGGCCTGCAGCGCCCAGTGCCTTTGATACAAAAAAGGTGTCTGCCAGGATATAGCAGGATAGCCCGATCATCCCCGAAATATTAAGGCTCACATACTTGGTGTAGTCTTTTAAGACAGATTGTTCCATCTCATATCCTCCTTTGAACATAAAAAAGGTGTTCTTAAAATATTCCTTCTACGACCTAACGGAATATTTCAGAACACCTTAAAATTCTTTACCCGGTGGCAAAGAACAGGTTATTTATTTAAAACCAGAGTTATCATAATATAGTTTTGACTATTTGTCAATCCTTTGTAATTTTAACCCTATCTTTATGATATTTCATACATTACTTTGCTCATCCTTTTTATCCAAAATGTTTTTTTCAAACCACTGAAATGCCATAATAAGCAGTGTGATAATGATGATAACGATAAATATACTGAACATTCCCTTCCACATGATGTCCAGGGACAAAAGAAATTTATCAAGCATAACTGGCTCCTTTCTATCCGATAGCCGAATTTCCATTGGCGGATACTGGTCATAATAAGGTGGTCAAAAGGTTTAAGACAATTCCGCCTGCCAAAACAGAGGCAATCTGGCCGGAAACATTTGCCCCGATGGCATGCATCAGCAAATGATTGGTGGGGTCTTCTTTTATGGACATCTTCTGAACAACGCGGGCTGACATAGGGAAAGCGGAAATACCGGCTGCGCCTATCATAGGATTGATCTTGTTCTTACGGAATAAATTGATGAGCTTGGCAAACAGCACTCCTCCTATGGTGTCGAATACAAATGCCACAAGGCCAAGGACGAGAATAACAAGGGTCTGCCAGGTTACAAAGGCTTCCGCTCTCATGCTGAAGGAAACAGTAATGCCCAGCAGCAGGGTGACCAGATTGGCAAGAATATTCTGTGCCGCATCTGATAAGCTGTGCAAAACGCCGCATTCTCTTAACAGATTTCCGAACATCAGAAAGCCCACCAGGGAAACGGACTGGGGTGCTACAAATCCTGCAATCATGGTGACTGCAATTGGGAAAATAATTCGGATCCTTTTGGATACGGATACTGGATTATAAGGCATCCGGATCAAGCGCTCCTTTTTGGTGGTAACCAGCCGAATAGCAAATGGCTGGACCAAAGGAACCAGAGCCATATAGGAATAAGCCGCCACCGCAATTGGCCCGATGTAATTTGATTTGAGTATCTGGGATACCAGAATAGAAGTCGGCCCGTCAGCAGCACCGATAATACCTATGGAAGCCGCGTCTCTAAGGTCAAATCCAAGTAAAACAGCTATAGATATCGTTAAAAAGATACCAAATTGGGCCGCTGCACCAAACAGCATCATGATGGGATTGGATAACAAAGGCCCAAAATCGATCATGGCCCCGATCCCGATAAATAAAAGAAGAGGCAGCGCTTCTGAGGCTTCGATCCCGGATTCAAACAGCCACTGGATAATACCATGAGTATTTCCTATGCCGGGCAGCGTCTGATCGATCACGCCGGACAGGGGCAGATTGACCAGTATCGCCCCAAATCCCATGGGAAGAAGAAGCGAAGGCTCGTACCCTTTTTTAATAGCAAGATAGATCAGCAAAAATCCGACGAGATACATGATTAACTGAGGAACGGTTACAGAGGTAAGACCTGACAGCAAAAAATTCATATTAAATCTCCCTTCATGCTAGTGCTCTTTTGTATCGGTGAGGTCATCATATACAATCAAAAAGACAAGACTCGGCCCTAAAATTAGGACACAGGTCTTGTCTTTTCAAATTAAACCAGAACATTGCTGTTCAGGATGTTGATTTAACTGCATGCTGATAACTTAGAAGGCCTTTTTTAGCCGGCGCATGCTGACTACTCCCCCATATCTGATTGACTTTACCATATCATAAATATAGCCATAAGTCAATGTTGTCAGGAACTTTTATGACCTCTTAACACATATAAATACGGGAAAAGAAAAGCTATCTCCAGTTAAGGCAGCAGCTCTTCCAAATCAGGAAGCAATTTTAAGCTCCTTTTTAAAATTCCCTTCATATAAGCGATTGCAATTCCATAATTGGTAAATGGTACACCGGCATCTGACGCACACTTTCTTCGGTATTCTATCTCCCTTTCATTTAACATGCAGCCGCCGCAGTGGAGGATCAGCTTATAGGCTGACAAGTCTTCCGGAAATTCCCGTCCGGAGGAAGTTTCTATGAGAAGCTCTTTTCCTGTATACTGCCGAAGCCAGCGGGGAAGCTTTACGGTACCAATGTCATCACACTGTCTGTGATGGGTACAACCTTCTGAGATCAGGATCCTGTCCCCATCCATTAAATCTCCAATGGCCCCCACTCCCTTTACCGCATCCTCTAAAAAGCCTTTATACCTGGCCAGAAGGATAGAAAACGAGGTGAGAAGAATCTCTTCCGGTGTATCCTTACTTACCTGCTCAAAGACCTGGCTGTCCGTAATGACAAGGGCCGGTCTGGTTCCCAGCCTTTTAAGAGTTTCCTTTAATTCCGTTTCACGCACTGCCACCGATATGGCACCGGCCTCCAGGATATCCCGGATCACCTGCTGCTGGGGCAGGATGAGGCGGCCTTTTGGCGCCGCCTTGTCAATGGGGATCACCAGTACCACCAGGTCGAATGGATTCAGCAAATCTCCTACGATCCTCATTTTTGTATCCCCGGTGTTTACAAGGCTTCCGATCCTTTCCTTTAATTCGTGGATGAACAGGCTCTTAAAAGCACTGACAGAAAGTCCGTCATCATAGGCCTGTGGTCCGGTCAGATCACACTTATTATAAGCAACCACATATGGAATCTTCTTTTCCTTAAACAAAAGAATCAATTCTTCATCTGTTTTTGTCTTTCCAACAGCCCCATCTACAACTAAGACTGCGCAATCAGCCCGGTTTAAAATCTGCTTTGTTTTCCTTACCCGCATCTCACCCAGAGCGCCTTCATCGTCAAACCCCGGCGTATCAATGATAACCACCGGTCCCATGGGAAGAAGCTCCATGGATTTGTAAACAGGGTCCGTGGTAGTCCCTTTCACTTCCGATACAACGGACAGCTCCTGCCCTGTCACTGCATTGACAACGCTTGATTTTCCTGCATTGCGGCGGCCAAAAAAGCCGATATGCACCCGCTCAGAGGATGGTGTTTCATTAAGTCCCATGCCTGTCACCTCTCCCTACTGTCAATTTTTGCAATGGCAGCGAGCCAAAGCCAAGCTTACTTTGCCCTGGCAACTGCCTGTTTGATCAAAAACGGAAATCCCTGATACCTTTTTCTATTTTCTGCAAATGATCTTCACAGATCAAACGAACCTTTTCCTTTGGAATATGGTTCAGCTCCGCTGCGATCAGGGCCTCACCAACTTTTTTTGTATCCTCGGAAGCATAATCCATCAAATATTCTTTTAGTGTCATCAGGGCATTGGGCTGGCAGCAGTTCTGGATCTGGCCGCTTTTGCAAAGACTCATAAAACGGTCTCCCGTACGCCCCTCCCTGTAACAGGCGGTACAGAAGGAAGGAATATAGCCCATATCCATGAGCCAATGGACCACCTCATCAAGGGAGCGCTGGTCGGATACGTCAAACTGCTCCGTATCTGTGGGACGGATGTCCTCCTGGTAACCGCCAACGCTGGTTCTGGAACCGCCGCTGATCTGGGATACCCCCAAACGGATCACCTTTTCTCTTACCTTCTGACTTTCCCTGGTTGAAATGATCATTCCGGTATAAGGAACCGAAATCCGGATCAAAGCACAGATCTTTGCAAATATCTCATCATCGATCCCATTATCAAAAGCACCAGGATCAATATCATCGGCTTTCTTGATACGGGGAACGCTAATGGTATGAGGTCCTACTCCATGAACTGCCTCCAGATGCTCCGCGTGCATCAGAAGTCCTGCAAATTCATACTGGTACAGCTCAAGACCAAAAAGAACGCCCAGGCCTACATCATCAATCCCGCCCTCCATGGCCCGGTCCATGGCCTCTGTATGATAGGAATAATTATGCTTGGGGCCTGTTGGATGAAGCTTCTCATAGCTCTCTTTATGGTAAGTTTCCTGAAAGAGAATATAGGTCCCGATCTCTGCCTCTTTTAACTTCTGGTAATTCTCTACCGTAGTTGCCGCAATATTTATGTTGACCCGGCGGATGGCGCCGTTTTTGTGCTTGATGGAATATATGGTTTTGACGCAATCCAGGATGTACTCGATGGGATTATTCACAGGATCCTCACCTGCTTCAATGGCAAGGCGTTTATGTCCCATATCCTGAAGGGCAATGACTTCCTTCTCCACTTCTTCCAGGGTCAGTTTTTTCCTGGCAATGTGCTTGTTTTTTAAGTGGTAAGGACAGTAGGTACAGCCATTTACACAGTAATTAGAAAGATAAAGAGGGGCAAACATGACGATGCGGCTTCCGTAGAAATCCTTTTTGATCTGTTCCGCCAGATCATAGACTTCCTGTATTTTCTCCGGAATGTCACAGGCAAGGAGGACAGATGCCTCCCGGTGGGTCAGGCCTTTTGCCAGCCTTGCCTTTGCAATGATCTGGTCGATCAGATCTACATTGGCTTTGTTTTTCTCCGCATAATCAAGAGTTTCAAGAATTTCTTCGTGGGAAATGAATTCTTCCGCTTTCAGCGATTTTGGATCATACATTTTAATTCTTCCTTTCTTTAGGGTCAGCATTTGCTTTTCCGTCAGTGGTTTATTAATTTTACAGGTATTGCCCTGGAAAAAACTGTTTCATTTCTAATCTTACTTAACCTTTCACACCCTGATAGGCCGTCTTGGAGCTGACTCCCTTTAATTTCCCGATCTTACCGGTCAGTGCGGAGATGGTGCTCTGAGGCGCATCTACAGCAATGCTTATGATGCTTACCTGCTTTTTCGGATAAGGGATCCCCATGCGGCCAATGATACACTTCCGATATTCATGAAGGATTTCGTTCAGCAGTTCCACAGATTCTTCCTCTTCCACAACGATGCCGATGACGGCGATTCTCGTTTCCATGCTTCTTCCTCCGTTCTTTTATCCTGGCGATAAATGCTTTATAAAAGCAAAAAACCGCGCCATTAAGGCGCGGCAAATCAAAGACTCCTCATATGCCGAACCTTCTACTTCAAACTGCGTTTTTCGTGTCAGGATGCTGCTATGTTTGTATCATAACATATATGAGAAATTTTTTCAATTTGGTTTTATTGTATATTTTAACCTCATTAAGCAGGGTCGCGGATCGGGAATATCCGACTGACTTTTCCTATTTGCTGCCGTCCTCAATATTTATCAGCATTTTGTTAAGCGTTGATTTAAATACATCGAGGTCTTCATGAGATATGCCGTTAAGCACATCCGATTTAAATTTTTCTGCAACATCTAGCATAGCTGTCTCAATTTCTTTGCCGCTATCAGTTAACATTAAAAACTTCATTCTTTTGTCATCGTTACTGCTGATACGATTAACCCAGCCGTATAGCTCCATCTTATCTAATAACCTGACAACACTAGGCTCTTTTAAAGACATTTTATCGGCCAACTGCTTTTGAGTAATCATATTATTATTTTCAATATAATAAAGTGCAATCCATTGGCTTCTTGTTATATTAAAATTATTCAGCCTTTTTTCTAAGGTATCCGCTAAATCCTTTGCCCCTTTACAAGTGACAAAAGCAATGCAATCATCTAAATTAAACATAGTACTCACCATTTGATTTTTTTATTTCATATATTAACATAAAACGACCTGGTGTACAATATTTTTCAAGGTCTTTTCCTGATATTATGAAAAATCAAGATGATTCGAGAGATATCCCTCGATATGGTCCCAGATCTCCTGTTCGTTAAAACGGGTATGATAGAGTTCCTTTTCACAGGCATTAAAATCATAAAGCTTCAAACTATCCGTATTTATTTTTACATTTTGGATCAGGTTATCGGCGATAGAGATAGAAACGGACATCGTTCCAAATGAATATCTGCGTTCCAATTCAACATCAAATTTAGGCGATTGGGCATACATCCAATTGTCAGACGAGAGTATTTTCTCTAATGGCGGCTGAAAATTCATTTTATTAATGGTTTCTATATGATTGCATTCAAAGGTTTCAATAAAAGCCTGGATCACTGACTTGGCAGTGATTTCACTGTTTATTTCAGATAGATTGATAACTCTGCTCCTTACTGATTCGACTCCTTTGGACTCCAGCTTTATTTTTGACGGTGTAAGGGCATTTTCCAGCTGTTCAAAATTTACGTTGACCAGTACTGTACCATGATACATGTAATTATCACCGTCCGTATAATAAGCGTGACCGGAAAATTTTCGGTTTTTGAATAATAAGTCATTTCTGCCGCTAAATTCACAGTCGATCCCAAGCCGCTGCATTGCAGATTGTATTAGCTTGATAAAATGCTCCCGACTGGCTGTTGCCTCTTTTGTAATAAAGGTAAAATTAACATTGCCCTTGTCATGATACACCGCCCCGCCCCCGGAAAATCTGCGGACTGCTTTTATGCCATGTTCCCTTAAATAATTTAAATCACATTCTGCGTATAGGTTCTGGTTCCTTCCTATAATCACAGAAGAATCGTTCTGCCATAGAAACAGATGCAGATCTTCCTCGGAGGTTAAAAACAGCTGATGCTCTGCGGCTATATTAAAACAGGGATCAAATTCTTCGGATATCACTATTTTTTTCATTATTGATGTAAGGCTCCAATTCCAAAATCCAGTGCGGCTTCATGAATCGTTTCACTGGTAGTAGGGTGTGGGAATATGGTTTCAGAGATTTCTTTATCAGTAAATCCATTGGCAATCGCTAAGGTTAATGAGCTGATTAAAGAAGATGCATCGGCACCTATTACTGACCCGCCTATTATTTTTCCTGTTTCTTTGTTCTTAATCAGTTTTAAAAAGCCTCTCGCCTCATTCATCGTCAAAGCTTTTCCGTTTCCGGCAAAGGAAAATTTGCTTACATCAATATCAATGCCTTTGCTTTTTGCTTCGTCTTCACCGATGCCGACGCTTGCGATTTCCGGTGAAGTAAATATTACATTAGGGACTGCTGAATAATTCATTTCTTTATGCTTTCCTAATATATTTTCTACGGCAACAATCCCCTGATGGGAAGCTACGTGGGCCAGTTGAATGATATTTGTTACATCTCCAATTGCATAAATATTGTCAACATTTGTACGCATGGAATGATCCACTTGAATCCCTTTCCCGTTGCCATTTAACAGGACACCGCTCTTTTCAATGGATAATCCGTCCAGATTCGGCTCCCTGCCAATAGCCACCAATACCTTTTCACTTACCACTAAATGTTCCCCGGCATTGTTTTCATAAGTAATAACTGCCATACCGTCAACGGAACTTTGAATTTTCTTAACCTTTGAACCGGTGTGAATGTGAATGTTATTTTCTTCTGCCATATCCTGTATCTCTTTTGAGATATCACTATCTACCATGGTCAGTAATCGATCCATAAATTCAATCACATGGACATCAACGCCTAAATTTTTATAGATAAATGCAAATTCCATTCCGATCACACCACCGCCAATAATGGTTATGGATTGGGGAAGTTTATGATCAGACAACGCTTTTGTGCTGTTCAGCACAAACGGAAGTTCTATACCTGGAATTGCAATATTAGAGATTTTCGAGCCTGTTGCAACGATAATATTTTGTGCCTTAATGATATAATTTTCTTCGCCTTTTATTGTTACTGTATTTTTATCCATAAAGGATGCCTGGCCGGAGATTACATTGATTTCATTTTTTTTCATGAGAAAGTCAATTCCGGAAACCAGTTTGTCCTTAATCTTATCCTTACGGTCAATGACCTGTTTCATATTTACTGCAACCGGGCTGCCTGATTCAATCCCAAAGGCTGACGCATTCCTTACCGTGTGGCAGACTTCCGCAGATTTAACAAGTGCTTTTGTAGGAATACAGCCAACATTAAGACAGGTGCCGCCTAATGCTGATTGCTCAACCAGAGTTACCTTCAGGCCGCTTTTAGCGGCATAAATAGCAGCTACATATCCGCCTGGACCAGCTCCTATGATAAGTAAATCGGCAGTGGTTTCTTTCGCGGTTTTCTGTGAGGCACAATCACAATCAGTTAACGCAGCCTCTTTGACTTCAGGATCCTCCGCGATTTCAAACATCTCAGCATTCGATGCTATGTCCATGCCCTCTTCACATAATATCTTACTAACTGTTCCATCTGATGCGGCTTTAATCTGGCGGTTTCCTTTCGCCGTTTCTATTTGTACAAGGATATCGCCGGCAGCGACCTTATCGCCTGTTTTTACATTTATTTTACCTACCTTGCCCGTTTTTCCACCAGGAATTATTGACATTTTAATAAGCATAAATTTTCTCCTTTTCTATAGAAAAAGAGCCAATTTTATATGATAGGCTCTTTTTGCTTTTAATACTATTTAATCAATTGCAACACCGGATAAAACTAATTTTACACCGTTAGATAAACAATCACCTACAGGGCAGGTATTCTCGATGAACTTTGCAAACTCTTCAATTTTTTCTTTTGGTTCATTTGTTTTAAAATGCATTACAAAGCGAATCTCCTGAAAACCATTTCTTACATCAGCCAGTCCCATAAATCCGTCTGGATCAAGATCCCCTTCCAACTCAACATGGAATTCCTCAAAAGTAATATTGTGAGCTGCTGCAAATGCTTTTGCCACAATGGTCTGGCATGCGCCCAGTGCGCATAACAGGGCCTCCACAGGGTTCATAGCAGTATCGGTACCACCCAGATCTTCGGGTTCGTCAAAATGGATTTTAAAACCTCTTGAATTTGTTTCAACCTGTAACCCCTCTGGCAATGCTTTTGCTGTTGCTTTAAATGTAGTCAACATAATACCATCTCCTTTTTTAATATGTATTCAATAGTAACTTCTATTTGTTAATAATATAACACATACGAACACAAAAATCAATAGTTAGCTAAGCATATATTTTTAATCTTTTTTACTACGATGCATATTTTTCTGCAATAAGTCAGATCAAGACTGATAAATTCTTTCTAATATAACCTGTAACTCAAATAAAAAAAGTTCCTTTCCGATGAATATCGGAAAAGAACTTTTTAACATGATTAAGCAGCGAAGCGTATTGCGAATATCCGATTGACTATGGCAACGGTTGCATGATCAGCCGGGCCGTCTCTGCAGTACCCGGATTCACTCCAGCTCGGAAAGAAAATAAGCATTGCTGTTAGCAAAAAGCCCCTTTTCATCCTTGCATTCCACCCGGATATAGGTTTCGTTTCCTTCAAGGAGAAACCTTGCTTCTGTGAGGGGTTCTCCCTGCACAGCCGCTCTTTGGCAGAATCTGGCACTGTCCGTGATTCCGCAGATGGCCTGAACCGGTCCGGTCTTCACCACAAGCTCCCTGCCCTCTACATAAATCTCTTTTATCTCCGGTCCCATGGAGCTGTAGAAATGGCCTTTCACCAGCGCATTGATAACAGCAGCATAGCTTAAATCTTCTGTTTTTATCATGGTGAAGCCTCCGAACGAATCGCACATGGGATCATCAAACGGATGACTGTTGTGATTATCGTCTGTTGCCAGGCACCACAGCCGTTTTCCCAAATGAAGCATCTCATCATAAGACTGGGGATTATAACCATACAGTCCGTCAAGCTCGCATCCGTAATTGTAGATTTCCATGGCAAAGAGCCCATTTAAGCCTTTGTAATCGTCATAGGTCTGCAGAGACCAGTAAGGATGGTTATAGCAGGCAAGAAATCCCAGTTCCTTCATTTCCTCTAAATATCTGTTTATGTAATCAAAGTCTCCGTACCTGCGTTCCGGACATATCCCCTGCTCCTTCCTGGCCCGCTCATAACCGGGAGCAGTATCGTACAAATTAATGTGATACGTCTTGTCCTCCGGACGCAGTCTGTCCGAACTTACCTCATTGATATCCACTTCTACGGCAGCAAGTGCCAGGAATTCCTCATCGTTTAATTCTTCATGGTTCCGATAGATCCTGTGATCCGTAAACGCCATAATCTGATACCCATGCTTCTTATAGTGTTCCTTAGCCTCTTCAGGCGTCAATCTTCCATCTGATATGACTGTATGGCTGTGAAGGTTTGCTTTATAAAACCTTCCGGTCTCTGGTAATAAATAAGTTCTGCTATTCAACCTGTTTTCCTCCCATCCCTTATATACCGTTTTGCAAAAATCGCTTCCACCGGGCTTTTCCGGCCGTGCAGGCCACTGCCCCCAAAAGGGCGATGATGAACCAGATAAAAATGGTGGCATCCCAGCCCACGCTTTCAGACAATACTCCGATTCCATAGGCGGAGACTGCTCCTCCCGCATATGCGGAGGAATTCAAAATCCCCGAAGCAGTGGAGGATTTTCCGTAAGGAGCGAAATAAATAGGCACCATGCTGACCAGCATGGTATTCACCGCCATCATCGCCGTGGTTGCAAGACCAAATAAGATCAGCACTGTTACCACGGATCCTCCATGATAAAGCCGTAGCAGAATCAGCGCACCCGCGCAAAGGACAAAAAATGAAGCGGATGTGGCGGTCTCACTTTTGAAAATCTTCCTGTTTGCAATGGAGGCCAGATATACACCGCTTAAGTTAAAAATCGGTATGACCGTGGTGCTGATAATAGAAATTACGGATTCCATATGATATTCTTCGCGGATAAAGGTAGGAATCCAGGTGGTTACTCCATCCTTTAAAACTCCCTGAAACATCAGTCCAAAGCAAAAGAAAATCATTCCGGAAACCAGAACTAATTCCCACATGGAAACGTCTGCCTGTTTTTTATTCTGTGAAACAAGGACCTGGTCTTCTAAAATCCCGTTTTCTTCCAAATCCTTTCTTATTTTTCGGCTGCCTATAAACCAGATCAGGCTGATGGCCGCCAGACACAGGGAAGAGAAGAAAAAAACCGTTCTCCAATGGAATTTCCATACAATGAGTGCCGTCAGCCCATAGGCTGCAAACGTACCGATGGGAACGCTGCTGTTAATGTTAACACAGAACTTTTTCTGGCTGCCTGTGGGAATCCAGTCGGAAAACAGTTTGATGATCGGCGACCAGATCAGCGACTGAAACAGTCCATTGACACACCATACCACCGCCATCTGCCAGACGGTTCCCGATAGTCCCATGATTCCATTGCAGATTCCTGAACCCAGAACCCCTGCAAAGATCATCTTATAAGGTTTTTTCTTATCTCCCAGTATTCCGCTGAAAAGCTGCCCAACTCCATAGGAAAAAAAGAATGCGGTTCCTATAAACCCTGCCGCTCCCTTTTCAAAACCTTCTGCCCTGATAATTTCCGTTAAGCAGGCCGAATAATTCAGCCTCCCAAGATAGGTAGAAAAATAAGCTGCCCAGCATAACCAGAACAGCATGGACTGCATTTTTTCTGACCCGATCTTTTTCTGTTGTATCATTGTGTCCAACCTTATGTCTCCTGCTCTGTGATAGATTTTAAAGGCAGATCCTTCAGAAAATATGCATTGGAATTTGCATACAGTCCGTCTTCACTGCGGCAGACTACGCGGATGTAGCCTTCCCTTCCCGTTAAAGGAAACCTTGCTTCCTCCAATGATTCTCCTTTAAGCGCAATTTTCATGCGGCAGTTCTTGCCTTCCATTTTCATATAAATCTTCTCTACAGGGCTGGTCTTTACAACCAGGTCCTTGCCTTCGATGTAGAGGGAATGAATCTCAGGACCCATGGAGCTGTAGAAGTCTCCTCTTTTTAAGGCCTGCATCACCGCCGGATAAGTAAGCTCCCTTGCCCTGATCTTTATAAAGCCTCCGAAAGAATCACTGAGCGGATGTCCCATGGGATATTCATTCTTGTTGCCGTCTGATGCCAGGCAATAAATTTCCTTATGACAGCGCAGCATCTCATCGTAAGCCTGGGGATTATAGCCATTCAATCCCTCAAGGTCGCTGTGGTAATGGTAAATTTCCATGGCAAAAAGTCCTTCAAGTCTTGTATAATCATCATAATTCTGCATAGAACGGTATGGGTGGCAGTCACAAGCCAGAAAGCCCAGCTGTTTCATTTTCTTTATGTAAGCATTGGCGCCCAAGCCGCCATCCTTCTGGCTTTCCGGTCCACAGTCTCCTGCCTTCTCTTCCTGCATCTCATCCGGGCTGCCGTCATAGAAATTCATATGAAACGTTCTTTCTTCTGCCTGAACTCCGTTCATAGGATCATTCTTTATGTCTGCCCCAAAGCCTGCCAGGGCCAGAAAATCCTTTGAGTTCAATTCCGGGTGAGGGCAATATTTCCCGTGATCCGTATAGGCTACGATCTGGTATCCCCTTTTCTGATACTCCACTTTCACTTCTTCAGGTGTCAGCTTTCCATCGGAAACTGTTGTATGGCAGTGCATATTCGCTTTATAAAAATCCCCCTCCCTGGGGAGAAGATAAATCCGTTCTTCCATTGCTCTTCCCTTTCCTGCCGGTTCTTTCTACATTGGAAAGAAAGTACTGCCATAATATATGGCAGCACTTTCTTATTATTACTCTGCTTCTTTTATTGCTTCATTCGCTCTTTCCTGAATGGATTTCATGGTGTCTTCCAGTGACTTTTGTCCCTGTCCGTATAACTGACCCTCCTCGGTATAGATCTGTCCGATGGTTGTATCAGCGGTACCCATGATCTTTTCATTTAAATACAGTCTGCTGTTGTCAAACCAGCCTGCCATAAAATCTTCTACGGTTAAGTTGTCATCTTTAAATTTAGGAAGCAGGCTGCTTTCAATATAGGATTTTGCTTCGTCCTCTGTTAAGATCTTTGCAGGAACGCGTCCATAACCTAAAGTATATTTGTTTTCGCAAATTGTTTTGATTGCTTCAAATGCTGCTTCTTTGTTCTTAGAGGTCTTAGGAATCGCATAGCAGTTTGTAATTGTCAGGGAAGAAGGTTCGGAGCCTTCCGGATAAGGCATCGGAAGAATTCCCAGTTCCCAGTCTCTTGGGTATTTTTCCTTATCAGATAAGGCGCTTGCTACCCAGCCGCCGTATACGTACATACCGATGTTTCCGTTTACCATAAAGGAGTTATATGGATATGTACCGGAAGCCAGATCCAGGCAGTTAGGCTGGATCTTTAATTCATTGCCCAGGCTATAGAACCACTTCATAGCATCCGCATATGCCGGATCATCAAAATTAGCAGTTCCATCTGCCTTATAAGGGGATAAGCCCTTCTGGTTTGCCTGCAAATAGTTGCATGCAACATCATCGCTCATAAAGGAGCCCCAGACATTGTTATCAGGATTGTTAAGCTTTTGAGCGGTCTCCACATATTTTTCCCATGTCCAGCCTTCAGCGGTTGGATATGGAACGTTTGCTTCATCAAAAATCTTCTTGTTATAATAGGTCAGCCAGATATCTTTTTCTGCTGGAATTGCATATGTCTGATCTTCAAATTTTACTGTTTGACCACCATATACGGTCTCCATATCATAATTATCTGCTTTTGCAAACTCATCCATTGGCTCTAAAACAGCAGCTTTGTAGAATTCTTCTAATTGAAGCGGAGTTCTGTTTACAATGTCCATTTCTTCGCCAGCCATTAAGCTTACAAGCACCTTGTCCATTTCACCGGCTTTTGAAGTAGGTGTGATGAAAAACTCCACATTAATGCCTGTCTTTTCTTTGATTAAGTCTACCATCTCTTTTGTTTCAGCGCCAGTTGCAGCGTTATCTGTCAGTGCCCATTTTACGGTAACACCATCGTAGGGTTTGTCGCTGTCTGCTTTTTGAGTGGTATCCGCTGCTTTACTGCTGTCCGCACCGGCCTTAGTATTATCGGATGCTCCACATCCGGCAGTACCTAAAACCATCGTTGCAGCCAGGCTGAAAGCAACGCCTCGTCTTAATGCACTTCTTAATTTCATATCTGTTACCCTCCTTTTGTTTATAACCCTATTATAGCTAACATTTTATCTGGTTTATATAGGTTGTATTTTAACTTTATATGTTAATTTTATCATTCTATTGGTTTTTTCAAAAGAATACCGATTTTTTTATTCATATATACCAATAAACGAAAGGACGGGTTCA
This sequence comes from Lacrimispora sphenoides, assembly GCF_900105215.1. Classification (NCBI taxonomy): domain Bacteria; kingdom Bacillati; phylum Bacillota; class Clostridia; order Lachnospirales; family Lachnospiraceae; genus Lacrimispora; species Lacrimispora sphenoides. The sequence continues at coordinate 2,041,889 of NZ_FOIP01000002.1, forward strand.
ATCCTTGAATCTAAAATTTGTATAATCAGCATATCTGATTCTATCTGAGGAAAGCGGGCTATTTTTTTATAGCCGACGGTAGTTCCCTTATATATGCTGACAGGGCTTCCATTCCTCATTGATAAAATTTCAAAAGCCTCAATTCTCTGGCTTTTTAATATGTTTTCTTTTAAAATAACTGCTGAAATCTTTTGGGGCGTATCCCAGGAAATCTTAAATTCTGCCTTTGGACCGTTTCCATGGTAACAGGTTTCATAATCATCTTTATATACGCTTTTAGCTGCATTCCATTCATTTTCTTCTTTGACCAGAATTTCAGCTCCTTCTGTCAGGTTATTCCCATATCTATTATTTATTTCCCTGCCCAGTTCCTGAAGCCTTTTTACATCTTCCTCATGAAGCTGACCGTTTGGCATCGGGGGAATATTCAAAAGAAGTGTTGTATTCCCCCCTACGGATTTTTCATAAATATCAATTAAGTTTTCCAGAGACCGGACTTTATCATCCTCTTCCGGATGATAAAACCAGCCTGGTCTTATGGATACATCCACTTCTGCCGGATACCAGATCAAGTTCTGTTCTTCTGCTAAACGTTCCCTGCTTCCTAAATCCTCTTCCATATTGCTTATGACTCTTTGCCGGAAAGAGGGATCATCCGTATGCTGGCTTAAAGCTGCAATCCGCTCTGCCACAGATAAATCTGCCGGTACAACACTCCATTCACTGGGGCGGGTATCACCTGCCTCATTGCCGCACCAGCGAACATCAGGCCCGCTTACGGAAATACAGGCTTCCGGCATATAGTTTCTTACGGTATCGTAATAACGCTGCCAGTCATAAACCTGTTTTTTACCATTCGGACCTTCCCCGCAGGCACCGTCAAACCATACGCTAAAAATATCTCCATATCCGGTAAGCAGTTCTGTAAGCTGTGCTACGAAATAATCATCATATGCCTTTCCCTGTCCATAGGTTTCCTGATTCCGATCCCATGGAGAAAGGTAAATGCCAAATTTCAGACCGGCTTTTTTACAAGCCTCTGATACTTCTTTAACAATATCTCCTTCTCCATTCCCATAAGGACTGTACTTCACAGAATGATTGGTGTATTTACTGGGCCATAAGCAAAATCCGTCATGGTGCTTACAGGTAAGGATTGCACCTTTCATTCCTGCCGCCTTAATCGCTTGAATCCATTGATCTGCATCCATTTGATCAGGATTAAAAATTTCAGGTGATTCGGTTCCATATCCCCATTCCGTTCCGGTAAACGTATTTACCGTAAAATGAAAGAATGCATAAAATTCTGTTTTCTGCAGCATGACCTGCCTGTCGGACGGTACAATGTTTATAAGTCTTTCATCTAATCTCATTTTACTCTCTTTTCTACCAGTAAACCTTCCACTGTCCTATGATCCGTACAAGCGCTTCTGTATAAAAGTAATCCCCCCACAGGGTACATTCATCAACTCCGCTATCCATTACCGTGTTATAGGGAGAACTTTTGGCATAGGTGGAATGGAGCAATATTCCGTTGGTATTTTCGCCGGAATGGTATAAACAGTGCTTTGTCAGTGCTTTTATTAAACGTTTTGCCTGCTGAAGCAGATCCTTTGCTTCCTCCGGTTCCAGATATTTTGCCATCTCAAGCATACCGCAGGCTGCTATTGCTGCGGAAGAAGAATCTCTCGGTTCCCCACTGCCATCGGTAAAATCAAAATCCCAATAAGGAACCAGATCCTTTGGTAAATGCTCCAGAAAACACGCTGTGATCTTTCGAAAGCTTTCCAGATACATTGGATCTGGACAATATTTATAAGCGATTGCAGAACCATAGATACCCCACGCCTGGCCTCTGGCCCATATGGAACCATCTCTATACCCTTGAGCCGTTACTCCGCGAACCGGATTTCCAGTCTCCGGGTCAAAATAATAGGTATGGTATGTAGAAGAGTCTTCACGGACTACATAGTTCATGCTGGTTCGAATATGGCGAAGTGCAGTTTCACGGTATTTTGAATCCTTCGTTTCCTCAGACGCCCAAAATAATAGCGGCATATTTAAAAGACAATCAATAATTAACCGGTATTCCTTAGGATCCCCCAGAGTTCCCCAGGCCTGAAAGAATTCTCCTTTATCCTGAAAACGTCCCATCAGGTTGTCTGCTGCCATCAGTGCAGTTTCCCTTGCCAGCATGTCACCAGTAAGTTTATAGGCAGCCACACAGGAGGGGGTATATAAAAAGCCCATATCATGATGGTCTACTACAATTCTTTTGATCAGCCGTTCCCTAAAGCCTGGGACTTGATAAAGGGCGGCTTCCTTAAAAGCCGCCTCCTTTGTCTGTTCATATGCAAGCCACAGCTGTCCGGTCCAAAATCCATTGGTCCAGTCATTGTTTTCTGTGGCAGGATATATCTGGTTTACACTGCTTGCCCCCGGGAAACTATCATAAAATTTTGAAATATTATTTCTAATGCGGGCAACCACATGATCCAGCGCATGATGCGCTTCCTCTACGGTGATCGCCTCATATGTTTCAAGTGTTTCCTTTGTCTGCATAATGATAACGGGCCCTTTCTAGTCTTGTATATCCGATTGATTCACTCGGATGCCAATCGGATATTTACAATCCGCATTGCTGCTTGATGAGGTTAAAATGAAAACCACAAAATATCATTTGCCTTTAACTGCATGGAGCAAGCCTGGCCATTTCCGTCATAAATCACGGTTTCCTGAGGCTCATACGTATTGTTTACGATACAATATTTGCCGGTAGCCGGATAATAATTGACTTCTACATGATAGTTGCTGCTATACCATTTCTTCATCTCCTGCTCCATGCCTGCAGCCCAGAAGATTGCACGGTAAAGCATTCTGGAATTCTCAAAGGAATAGGGGATTCCGCTGATATATACGCTTCTTCCGTCTCCAAACTGGTTGACAGCCATCTGGACATCTTCCCCTTCCTTTTTTAAGATCTCTGCATCGGAAAGAGCATAGATGTTCTTCATCCCCTCCCCGAAATCAATGGCTTCGGAGGAATCCTCTGTAATAAAATGGCTGTGTTCTTCCCAGTTGTATTTATCTGTTGACATAGAAAAGCCCACTTCTTTATTTACGCCCAGCACATTAGCCAGGGTAAAATACCTGCCCTGATATTCACAGGCAGACGGCTCTCCCACTCCGATCAATCCGCCGCCCTGTGCAACAAAGGCCTTTACAGCGCTGGTGACTTTAGGATTGGTCCAATAGGTTCCGCCGCTGGGAGCCGTATAGGCATCGCCAACATTGATGACTACCTTGCATTTCTTTAATACATCCGGATCTGCGATCACATCCTCAAAGCTTAAGAATTCCACATCAAACGGCATTCCGCTTAAGGCTTCCAGCACTCCGGCATAGGAATAGGTCTGTTTATAATCAATGGCATGGGCTACCATATGAGTTCCCCAGGAACGGATCTTTCCCCAGGAATTCAGCACTCCCACCTTAAAGTGGCTGTACGGGCTTTGTCCCCCCACATTTTCATAAAGAAGGCGGAATTCATCGCAGACCTCTTCTATATACTGGATAAAATCAGGGAATTCCAAAGCCAGCTTTAAGTATCCGCCATATCCAATCCGGTCTACCGGTTTCCTTAAGATAGCCCGCCTTGCTGTTACCCAGTTTACCTTTGCCTCCTTGATCGGATCGCCGCCTTCACAGAATACATCAGGGAAGAAATAAGGTAAAAAGCGGCCTTCTGTATATTTTACTCCCGGAATATCGGAAATCAGGCGAAGGGTGGTGCCGTTGCCCACGCTTCCCACAACCGCATCCAGTCCTACGTTTTTAAAGTACTCTCCAAATGGTTCCGTACCGATCCAATGATCTCCTAAGAACATCATGGCTTCCTTACCGCAATCGTGGCAGATATCCACAAGAACCTTCATGAGCTTTGATACCTCTCTCTGCTGAAATTCCTGGAAATCACGGAACTCCTTAGAGGGCACCCGGTTGGTATTGTTATGATAGCCTTGGTCAATGATATATTCCGGACGGAAGGGATAGCCCACCTCTTTTTCAAATTGCTCTAAAATATAAGGGCTGATACTGGCGCTGTATCCAAACCAGTCAACGAATTTTTCTTTTGCATATTCATTAAATACAAGAGTGAACTGATGGAAAAACGTTGTAAAGCGTACTACATTGCTGTCCGGGTTTTCCTCCATCCAGAGTTTTAATTTTTCAATTACATGGTCCTGGGTTTTTGGCTGGCGCACGTCAAAAGTGATCTGATGCTCCACATCCTGCCAGTCGTTGGTAATAAAATTATACATATGAACTGGATCCCAGATAATAAACGCCAGGAAACTTACCGTATAATCGTGATATCTCTCCGGATTGGAGATTATGACCTCCTGGGTATTTTCATCATATCCCCATGCACTTGCAGCCAAAGGCTCTCCTGTTGTACGGTCCACTACCTCCCACCAGCGTTTGATGTCGTGAAGGGTGTTGGGCTTTAACTGATCTTTATACAGATGCTTCATAAGCGGGATGCGAAGCTCTCCCTCTTCCATTGCCGTGTAAAACTCCGTCATCAAATATACCTGCTGGACCTCATCCGGGTTTTCATTTGCCCATTCGTTGTCCTTTCTGGTGGTATAATAGGTGGAGTAGATCTTAACGGGCATCTTCTTAAGCTCATCCGGCATATTCGTTCCGTCACAATCCCGCAGAGCATCGGCTCCCCATCTATTGGCAATCTCCTTTGTCTCCTGAATCATATCCACATCCGTGGGAACAGTGACTCTTCCGGTAAGTTTTTTTTCCATCTTATATCCCCTTTCTTTTTATCCCTTTTTCATTTTCAGATCATTTTAATACACCTTAAATATCCATATTATCCCTTTACACCGGAGGAAGCAACACCTTCGATGAAAAATTTCTGGCAGAATAGGAAAGCAACCAAAATCGGCAAAAGAACTACCGTTGCTGCTGCCATCTGAGCTCCGTAATCCTGGATCAGTCCGGAGGAGAACAGCTTCACTCCAACGGACAGCATCTGCTTATCCATGGTTGATATGTACAGATACGGCCCCATATAGTCATTCCAGGACCAGGTAAAGGAAAACAGAGCCATGGTAGCAATGGCCGGTTTTGCCAATGGGAAAATGATTTTCCAGTAAATCCGCAAATGGCTGCAGCCGTCAATTTTTGCCGCTTCACTGATGGAGTCCGGAATCGAAATAAAGGACTGGCGCAGCAGGAATACAAAATACACATCCACACAGCTTGGCAGGATCAGCGCCCACATGCTATCCAGAATATGTAGATTTTTAAAGATCATGTATCTCGGTATGATCATAATGTCGCTGGGGATCATCATGGCTGACAGGAGTATGAGAAAGATTACGTCTTTTCCCCTGAATTTAATTCTTGCAAATCCATATGCCGTAAAGCTGACAAAGAATATCTTGATCGCAATGGTAAGAGCCGTCATGACCACCGTATTAACATACCATTTCTGAAAGTTATAAATGCCATTTGTAAACAATGCTTTAAAGTTCATCAAGGTGGGGTTATCCGGAATTAAATGCCATGGAAACTTCATGACTTCTCCGCTGACCTTAAAGGAAGAGGAGATCATGAACAGAAACGGAAAATTTGACGCCAGCCCGATCAACAGGATAAATACTGTAAGTGCTATCTTTATACTTTTCTTTTTGCTTTTCAATTGAATATCCTCCCTTAATAATTAACCCATTTTTTCTGCCCGCGCCACTGGATCAGTGTTACGATCATAACAATCACAAACATGACAAAAGCCATTGCACTTGCCAGACTTGTCTCATATTTCGTAAATGCAGTACGGACAATATTTACGGCCATAACCGTGGTCGCCTGTCCCGGACCACCCTCGGTAAGGGCCTGTATGCAGGTAAAGTTCTGGAAGGAACCAATAATGGAACTTATTAAGAGGAAAAAGGTGGTAGGAGAAATCATCGGTATAATAATGTTGCGAATTCTCTGCCATTTTGTTGCTCCGTCGATCTGCGCCGCCTCTAGGAGCTCGGAGGGCACCTCCTGCAAAGCCCCAAGATATACCACCATGTTAAGACCCACGCTCTTCCATACGGATATCATGGCTACTGTGGGAAGAGCCAGCTTTAAGCTCTGTAAAAGCAGCGGCGGGTTAAATCCCATATTTCTTAGAGCAATGATCATGGGGCTGTTATTCCCAAGCAAAACCTTAAAAATTACGGCTACTGCCACCATGTTGGACACATAAGGCATAAACACCATGGAGCGCATTGCTTTTTTCATATAGATCCCATTGTTCAGCATAAATGCCAGCACAAACCCAAGGATCATGATAACCGGCACATAAACCAGGGAGTATTGAAAGGTTCTTAACAGGGAATTTAAGATCTCCTTGTTAGTGAATATTTTTATAAAGTTCTGTAACCCTACAAATTTAAGGTTATCCAACCTTGTAATATATTTCACGTTTAAAAATGACATTACAACTGCAATGACAAAAGGAATGCCGGTGAATACAGTGAAAAAAATCAGGTAGGGGGAAATAAACAGCCACCCATACCTGTCTTCTTTTTTCTGGGCTAGTGATGTCTTTTCTTTTGTTTTGGATATTGGTTTTATTTCCTTGTTCATAGGCCTGCCTCTCGCTTTTTATTTTAGGGAGAAAGGCTTATGGGAAAATAACCTTTCTCCTACTTATATTCTAACGGATTTTTTCCCGATAAACATAGGCCGATTTTTGAATTTGTTGGCTATTTTCGCTTTTTATCCTGTTTTATTTATTTTTCCTTTAAATTGCCCTCCTCATCAATATCCTCACCGGTAATTCTGGGGATCCGTATGACGGTTAAGGTTCCTGCATCCTTTTTGCTGTAGATGGAAACAGCCCGGTCCACTCCAAAATACAGCTTGATCCTGGATTCTACGCTGTGAAGCCCGATTCCGCTGCTGCGCCGGTTCTGCTCTTCCTCTTCCTTTCCTGCTTTTCCAAAACGGATCTGATCCCGTATTTCCTTTAACTTCTCCCGGTCCATTCCACGGCCATTATCCATAACTTTAATCATGACCCATTGGCCTTTTTCCTTGACCGTAAGGTGGATCGTCATGGGATGCTTTAGGCCTGTCATGCCGTACAGGAAGGAATTTTCCACCACCGGCTGCAAAATTATCTTTAAGGAAAACAGTTCATGGATCTGCCGCATGTCCGTCCGAAGGTCGAATTCAAACTCATCCTTATAACGGTTTTTCTGTATCTTTACATATGCCATAAGGTGCTCGATCTCATGTTCCATTGGGACGATTACCTGCCCTCCGCTTATGGATAAGCGGTACATCCGTCCAAGAGAAGCGGCCGTGCGCCCAATGTCCGGCCTTCCTGCATCATTGGACATCCATACGATGTTCTCCAGGGTATTATAGAGAAAATGGGGATTGATCTGGCTCATGAGCACTTCCAGCTCCAGCTCTTTTTTCTTCCGGTCAGACTGAAGTTTTTCAATGATATTGGTATTGATCCGTTCCAGCATGGAATTGTAATAGCGGACCATATCTCCCACTTCATTTTTCTGTTTCACATCAACATAAGCGTTTAAATTTCCGCCATACACCTCTTTCATTGAGATGTTAAGCTTTCCGATGGGATCCATGAAGCTTTTGTATAAGTACAATATCATCATGGCGCAAAAGCCGACGCATGCCACCATAACCAGGAAAATCCTGTAATACAGCACATCCACTTCCTTTGTAACAGCTTTTACAGGTACTACCATAACGATCTTCCAGTCATTTACGTCGGAGGACTTTACCTGGATCATTTGATTTCCCAAAGCATCCCACCCATCTTCTAAATCGCCTGTCTGTTTCAGAAACTCATCTTTCAGCTTCCCGGATATGGTTCCTGCCTCCACCACCTTTTCATCACTGGAGGAAATCAGACTGCCGTCTCCTGTGATCACATAAATATCGCCTGGTATGGATTCTGCCAGTTCCTTATATTGTTCGTAGACAGCCCGCTCTTTTAAGGCAAACACCTGCACACATTCATATCTTCCCTTTTCCCAGGAATAGATTCTTCGGATGCCCATAACAGCCTTTCTGTCCCTGGCCTCCTCGGGCTGGTCACTGAGAAGGAAATTATCCTGTAGGGGATACCAGCGGAATTTCATTAAGAGGTCGGGGTCCTCTATGTTCATAGCCTGCAGCTTCCTGACCACTTCTTCCGTATCGTTATTGGGGTCCAGAAAATTAAATAACTCTCCCTTGTAAGTATACATGGCGCTGATCCTCGCCCGCTGGTTTAACATATCATAAGCGCCGAAAATATTGCTGTAAATCCTCACAATATCAAGCTTCTTATACATTGGTTCCGTTGGAGAATATTCTTTTTCAATGTATTTATTCAACTGGTCATTGGCCGCAAAATTGTCGGAAACACTGTAAATGTCCTGAATCTTAGCATCAATTTTATTGGCAATATCCGTGATCCGGCTCTGAGTCGACCGCATATACTCCTGTTTCATAACCTTTCGGGTATGCCAGAACAGTATGGTGATGATTACCACAACCGGAATCAGCACCTGGAGAATGCCATACAGCATCCTGCGCTTTAATCCGATATTCCTTTTCTTTGCCTGCCCCTTACCCTTATTCATCTTCATTGTTTTTCTCTGTATTTCCTCCCTCCGGCTGGAGAATGTTCCGGTACTCTTTCGGACTTATCCCATACTTTTTCTTAAACAGCTTAATGTAGTTGGATACGTCTGCCCAGCCCATTTCCTCGGAAATTTCATAGATCTTCCTCCCTGGATCCGAAAGAAGCTCCTTGCTTTTTTCCAGTCTTTTTGTAATGATGTAATCACTGAAATTACACCCAAATTCATTTTTAAATATTTTGGAGATATAGGCAGAATTCTTATGCACCTTTGCCCCTACATATTCTAAGGATATCTGATTGGAATCGTACTCCTCATCCACAATCTCCCGAATCTTCTGGGCAAGGCTGCTCTGACTCTTCCATTCTCCCTTCATGCCGGCCATTTCTTTGGAAACCTCCCGAAGGATCCTGGATAAAAACTCCTTTTTCTCATGGAGACTCTTTAAGGGATAAATGTCGGTATAGGTGCAATCCAGCTTTTTCATCACTTTTTCCAGGCGGACACCATAACGCAATAACGCACGGGACAGATTAAACAGCAGCTCAAGGCTTAGGCGGTTAATGTAATCATAATCCAGAATCACCTTTCCTTTAAATACTGAAAAAATCCCATTTAAAATGTCCTCAGCCTTATTTTCCTCCTGCTCCATGATTTCCTTTAAAATCTGGCCCGTATCAAAGGAAATCGCGTAGTAATCAAAATCAGCTTCCTGTATTTCCTTATAGGATATGACCAGATTTTTCCCCTCAATGTAGATTTTTTGGCTGGCACAGCATTTGGCCTGTTCATAGCACTGGGGAAGCATCTGAAAATCCGTATAAAAATTGCTGATACCGGCATATATAGGTATGCCGCTCTCCTGTAAGACCACTTCTGCCATGTTCTTTACATAAGAATGCAGTTCTTCTTCCCGGGGCTCCTCTCCGGCGCTTAAGATCCCGGTTATCTTCTCCTCAAAGTTCCAGATATAGGTTCCGGCGATCCCTTCTTTGGAAACCCATTCGTTTAATGTCTTCTCCACCATCATCTGATCCTGATAATAGGCGTTTTTATCTTCCGTATTCGGCACATCCAGATGGAACAGTATCACGCCATACCAGTTTTCTCCCTGGCGGAAGAATTCTTCTTCCATCTCTTCTTCATGATAGCCATATCCCTTGATCAAAGCATTGTATTTCCTTCTTAACTTTAAATTCCTGCTCTCTTCATAGGCTGACTTTAATTCTTTTTCTTCTAATTCCTTTTTTCGTTCGTCGTCAAGACGTTCTTTTATTCTCCGGAAAGTCACTTCAAATTCATCAAGGTCCGTGGGCTTTAGTAAGTATTCCATGACCCGGTTTTTAATGGACATCTGCAAATATTCAAAATCATTGTATCCGCTTAAGATAATGATCTTGATTTCCGGGTAATGCTGATTTAAATGCTGCATCAGCTCCATCCCATCCATTTCCGGCATCCGGATATCGGAAAGTACCACATGGGGCTTATCTTTTTCTATTTGTTCCAGGGCTTCAATTCCATTTCCGCAGACGCCGCTGATAACAAATCCCCACTTTTCCCATTCAATGCTGTTTGCGATTCCATATGCAATCGCCTTTTCATCTTCCACCACCAGTAGTTTATACATCTCATCCCTCCATCCTGCCATATTATATAACAAACTCTGTAATTATCTCAAGCTTCTTTTCAGTTTACCTGCCGGATAAACCTTCCAGCTGCTTTTCATCGTCAAAAAAATCGTTATGCGAATGCTGCGGTAAGCAATCGCACAACGATTTTATTCCGTGGAAGAGCCAGCTGATGTATCTCCTTTCAGCCTATGCCAATGCCTCTTTGAGAAATCATTATAGTAACTCTTTTTACCTTACTTCTTACCTGGCTTCTTGAAGTCCCTTCTCTTTTTCATCATAATGGGAATTCCGGCAACTACCTCAATCACCTCATCGGAAATTTCTGCTATTTTCTGGTTGATCTCCCCAAGAACCTTGCGGTAAGCCATAGTCTCCATGCTGTAGTTATCTCCATCGGAGAAAACCTCATTTGTCACGATGACAATATGTTCGGCTTCCTCCTTTAGCTTCCCGATTCCTTCTAAAATCTCCGCAGCAGCCAAAGTTCCCTCTAAGCATGGGGCTTCCCCCTCTTCTCCCAGGCCAAAAAGCTCATTGGATACCAGATTTGACATGCATTCTAGTAGAACCACCGACGGCTGCCCGCCTAGATCCAGTTTAAGTTCCTTTAAATCGCGGTAACATTCTATGGTTTCAAACTGCTTTTTTGCCCTCATCTGCCTGTGGCGTTCAATCCTGCGCCTGCATTCCTCATCCCATGGTTTCATGGTAGCAATGTAAATCCGCCTCCCCTGTCCCAGGCTCATGACCAGGCTTTCCGCAAATTCTGACTTTCCGCTTCCGCTTCCGCCTATCACCAGAGTGACCATTATACGCCTCCCATGGGCTTGTACGCCTCGATCTGAATGTCTTCAAAGGAACTCATTGATCCATAAACGTCTGCCGCCATAAGAAGAAGGGGGATTGCAGCCACTGCTCCGGTCCCCTCTCCCAGACACATACCTGCCTGTATGAGGGGTTTGAGCCCTAGTTCATCAAGAAGCATCCTGCCTGCTGGCTCCGCTGAAACATGGGAAGCCAGCATAAAGTTCCGGCAGCCAGGATACATATGGTCAGCCGAAAGAGCAGCGACGGCGGAAATAAATCCATCCACCAGTATTGGGATCCGGTAAATGGCACCGCCTAAAAACACACCGGTAAGCCCTGCCAGATCAAATCCTCCCACGCAGGCAAGAACATCCACCACATCCTGACATGCCGGGCTATATTGTTCCACAGCCTCTTTTATCACTTCAAGCTTCCTTTTTAAGCCTTCGTCATTTAATCCTGCCCCTCTTCCGGTCAGTACTTCCGGCGGTTTTTTAAGAAGCATAGAAGCGACCGCACTGCTGGTAGTGGTATTTCCTATGCCCATTTCTCCGGTTGCGATGAGCTGATAGCCTTTTTCTGCAAGCTCCCCCACCAGTTTGATACCGGTTTCTATGGACCGGATTGCCTCCTCCCGTGACATGGCAGGCTCATTCCGGAAATTTTTTGTCCCGTAAGCGATTTTCCGGCAAAGGAGAGGGTGACGGGAGCCGGGAATCAAATCCCTGGCAACTCCTATATCCACAGGAAATACATCCACTCCTGCCCGGTCTGCCATGATGCAGACACTGCTGTTTCCATTTGTCATGTTCTCAGCCACTAGGGCGGTCACTTCCCTGCCGGTCTGGGTGACGCCTTCCTCCACGATCCCATTGTCTGCGCAAAGGATGACTAGGGCCCGTTTCTCCATATCTGCCTTTGTCGTTTCTCTTATTCCTGCAATCTTTATGATATCATCTTCCAGAACGCCTAAACTGTTAAGCGGCTTCGCCACCTGCGACCACCGTTTACGGGCCATTTCCATGGAGGAAGCGCTGGAAGGACGGATCTGTGAAAGATATGTACTTAATTCATCATTCATTGTTAGAAGCCTTTCCTAGTCAAAGATTTTTCCATCGATTATTCTTCCCCTTCCCTGAATCCTTTGCAGGCCTCCACAAAACGCTTTGGCAGTACAGGGTTGGAAGGGTAATAAAAATGGGGAAAGCCTGCCAGGAGATTTCCTTCCCCATGAACGCAGTCCCAGCTTTTTTTCCCGCCTGGTTTCTTTGCTTCCATACAAGATCCGTTATTCGCGCTGTCCCAATAATGGAATTCATGCCCCCGGATGGGCTCACCCTTTTTCAAAAATAGGGTATCCGCATTGGGAAATGCCTCAAAATAACCAAACCTTAACAACCGTTCTGTAGGGAATGCCTTTCCTTTTATAATACCGGACATGGGATATGTTTTATGGTCCTTTGTTTCCAGCTGTTCATGAAGATACAGGAATCCTCCGCACTCAGCCAGTATGGGAAGGCCGCGTTCTGACGCCCGCCTTATTTCCCGGAGCATGGATTCATTCTCCGAAAGCTCCCGGCAATAAAGCTCCGGATATCCGCCGCCAAGCAAAAGGCCGCAAATCCCTGAAGGCAGCTTATTATCGTGGATCGGGCTAAAGGGTATGAGCTTTGCACCCATCTCTTTTAAAAGCCTTAAGTTTTCCTGATAATAAAAGCAGAAAGCCTCATCTAAGGCAAGTCCTATATGCACTTCTTCATCCTGGGGTGCCTGGAAAACCTGACTTTTTAATCCACCTGGAAGAGAAGGCAAAGGCTTGGCATCCTGGGCCAGCTTTATCAGTCCATCGATATCTATCGTGGTTTCCAGCTTCATAGCCAGATGATTCAGCTGATCTTTAAGACCCTTTTGTTCTCCTGGCAGAACGAGCCCTAAGTGGCGGCTGTCCAAAGCCCCCTCCTCACATTCCGGCAAATATCCGTAAACATGTACACCCAGCTCTTCCATGGCCGGTTTCAGCCGTTCTGCCATGACAGATGATGTCCGGTTTAAGATCACGCCATTTATGTGACTGTTATCCTTATATTCCAGGAAGCCTTTCACCACCGCGGCCAGGGACAGGCTGGCTCCCTTGCAGTCTAAAACCAGGATCACCGGCACATCAAGGACGCATGCTACCTCATAGGAACTAGCCTGGGTGGTGTCTCCTCCCACCCCGTCGTAATATCCCATAACACCCTCAATGACGGAAATCCCTGCTCCTCTAGCCTGATCTAAAAACTGTTCCCTGACCTGCTCTTTATCCAGGAAATATGTATCCAGATTTCCACCGTCAATGCCAAGCACATATTTATGAAACATGGGATCAATGTAATCCGGACCGCATTTAAAAGACCGGCAGGACAGCTTCCTTAGCAGTAACGCATTTAAAAGCCCACAGGTCATCATGGTCTTTCCGCTGCCGCTTTTAGGAGCCGCAAGCATCAGTCTGGGATAGGAATTATCCAATGTCGTTCCTCCCTTCCCCGCCAAAGGAAACCACATAAACCGGATTCTGCCCCATCATCAGATGGTAGTCCCCTGCTTCCCTTCCTTTGGATATCTGAACCTGAACGATTTCTGCCTTGACAGAATGCATTTTCAGCCAGGAAAGGATTTCTGCAAGGGACTCCAGAGCAATTACATTGATTACAATCCTGGTCCCTGGATTCTTCTTTAAAACCAGGGATAGTACTTGATCCATGGTGCCGGAAGTTCCTCCGATGAATACGTGAGTAGGCGCTTCAAGAGCGTCTAATGCCTCAGGTGCGGTTCCTTCAACGATTTTCAGGCAGCTTGCTCCAAATCTTTCCTTATTGGCCTTTATAAGATCTACGGCTTCCGCCTTCTTTTCAATTGCATATACCCGGCCTTCTGTAAGATACCGGGACGCTTCTATGGATACGGAGCCGGTTCCAGCCCCTATATCATACAGGACGGAGTCAGGTTTCAGTTCCAGCTTTGATATGGTGACAGCCCTGACCTCACTTTTCGTCATGGGCACATCTCCCCGGATAAATAGTTCATCTCTCATAAATTGCCTCCTAATGAATCTCATGCGGATATGCCTGCATATCTAGTTATTCTTTTAAACCTTACCTCTCTATTAACACAGCAGACAGCATATCAAAATCCTGCCCTTCCAGCTCCTCAGGGGTTCCAACGGTTATCCGTTCATCCGGATAGGAAAGTCGCTCTCCTACGGACAGCCTGACTTCATGAAATCCCTGTTCCTTAAGAAGGCGGCACAGACTTTTCACCGTATTGGTTCCGTCTAATAAGGCAAATACCCTGGGATTAAGGGTTAATTCCTTTATTATGTCGCAGGTCCGGCCATGAAGGCTCACAAGCCGCACATCCTCCCAGTCCGTTTTCAGCCGGGAGCACAAATAAGAAACCGATGAGATTCCCGGCAGAACCACCGTATCATATCTTTGACAATATGGTTCCTGGGCCAATGCTTCCGCCATCTTTTTGGTCCCGCTGTAAAAGCCTGTGTCACCGGAATACAGGATTCCGATCCTGGCATACTCCTCATGCGCCTCAAGCCAGGGCAGAATGTCTTTACTGGTATAAAAGGGTATTTTAACAGCACGGGAAACTACAGGAGAGATGCCGGAGAGCATCCGCTCTGCACCGAAGATCACATCGCATTGCTGCAATTCCTTCCACGCCTTTACGGTCATCTGATCCTCTCCGCCCATGCCGGTTCCGATCAGGGATACCGTTCTCTTCTCAGTCCGGATCTGAAGCTCCGGCATTGCCTGAGACTGGGCGTTCTCCTCTTTATAATCGGATAAAAGCTTCTTAGCCTCCCTGACAGTCATTCCTTCTTCTTTTCCAGGCCTTCCTATGACAACTGCCGTTATCCCGCATTCTGCCGCTGCCTCCATCTTTTCCGGAAAACCTCCCACATGTCCGGCTTCTTTTGTCACCAGACAGCTAATGTCATACTGTCTTATCATGGCCCGGTTCATCTCGGCGGTAAAAGGGCCTTGCATGGCAATCAAATGTTTCCCCTTAACCCCCAGCTGCTCACAGGCAGAGATTACGGAAAGGCCGGGAAGAACTCTGGCAAAAACCCGTTCTTCCCAGGAGTCCAGTTTGGTAAAGGCGGAAAGCTCCTTGCTTCCTGTTGTGACAAGAATATTTCCAGGTATTTTTTGTAAGGCAAGGACCGCTTCCTCTAAGTCACTGACACACACAACCTTTCCTTCCCCCTGATCTTCCGGCTTTAAATCTTCGGAAGATTCTCTTACAATCCTTATGCAGGAAGTTCCTGTACGGTTGCAGGCGGTGTGTATGTTCTCACTTGCAAGCGTGGCATAGGGGTGAGTGGCATCAAGCACAAGAGTGATGTCGTTTTGCCCGATAAAACCTTCCATCTCATGGGCAGTCATGGGTTTCTCATGAATGTGGAGATACTGACTTTCCAAAAGTACTGACCTTCCATATCCGGTAGCCACACTGACCCATGCATTTATCTTCTTTTCATGGCAGTATTCCGCCAGAATCCGGCCCTCCGTGGTGCCTCCAAATATTAAAACTCTACACATTTTTATATCCTCGTGGTGTTACCATTCTGTCATTGATCACTTTTGTCATGGAATTTCCTATATAAACAGTGGTAAACATATCTGTCTGGGTATCTCTTAGTGCTTCCAGAGTCATGACCGCCATTTCTTCCTCTTCCCTGCCAATATTTTTTACAAGGCCGCAGATTGTTGACCTGCTTTTGTATTCCATTACGATCTCACAGGCCCGCTTCAAATAACCGGCCCGCTTTTTACTGGAAGGATTATAAAGACAGATGACCATGTCTGCCTGGGCAGAAGCCTTAAGCCTGTCTTCAATTAATTCCATGGGAGTGAGCAGATCGCTTAAACTGATAACCGCAAAATCATGACCCAGAGGAGCGCCTAAAACGGCACCTCCGCTTAAAGCAGCAGTCACTCCGGGTATGATCTCAATCTCAAGGTCTTCTTCTGGCTGGGCCATCTCAAGGATCAATCCGCTCATGCCGTAAACACCTGAATCTCCGCTGCATACCATGGCTGCGGTTTTTCCCTTTTTTGCTTCCTCAATGGCCATCAAACAACGCTCCTGCTCCTTGCGCATCGGCGTAGTAAGCATCTCCTTATCCGGAAAATGCTCCTTGATCAAATCTATGTATACAGTATACCCTACAATGACCTCACTCTCTTCCAGGGCCTTAATGGCCCTTATGGTCATATCCTCATAGGAACCTGGTCCGATTCCTACCACGTAAAGTTTTCCTGACTTTGTCATAAGTTACCTCCTAATGAATTATGCGGATCTAGCTGCACCTTCCAATCCCGGGCAGCCACAGCTGCCGTCACCCCGTCTGCCGCCTGTTTTTTTACCAGCAATTTACCGCCGCCCAATTCCTTTACGCAGGCAAGGGCCGCCCGTTCGCATACATTATCAACTCCGGTGACCTGCTTGACAAAGGAGGAGGAAGTAAATTCCCCTTCAGTTTCCTCAAGCACGACCGCCGGATAAGTGTAATACGGGACTCCTTTAGAAGCAGCGAACTGGCAGATCCCCTCTTCTTCCTTCTTTAAATCAATGCTGGCACACGCGGCCAGTGCTTCCGGGGATAAGTCCCATTCCTTGAAAAACCGGCCAAGAACCCTTTCTATGGTTTTGGCAGGAACCCCTTTTCTGCATCCGATTCCCAGAACCAGAAGCCTTGGAACCAGCTTTAAGGATCCCTTAAGGGGCTCCTCTTTCCCGCTCTCCTTAATGGTGATCCAAAGATTTGCACCACAGGCCTCCCCTGGGATAAGCCCGGAAGGAAGCTTTCCTGAAACCGGAAAATCGCAGTGAAATCCTACAACACCCTTAAGAATGGCTGAGGAAATCATTTTTATCTTTCTTAAATCTGTAATGACCAGTCCCTGCTCCTTGGCAAACAGGTCTACTGCAAATCTTCCATGAATGTCCGTGGCAGTGGTAATAACTGCCTGACCGCCTGCCATTCCTGCCAGCCGTTCTGCCAGCTCATTGGCTCCTCCCAGGTGACCGGATAAAAGGGAAATGGAAAACCTGCCCATATCATCCATGACCACCACGGCCGGGTCTACTGCCTTACTCTTTAAAAAGGGGGCAATTGCCCGGACTGCAATACCAGCCGCTCCAATAAACACGATCCCTTCCTTCTGTAAAAACTGCTCCCTGGTCCATTCTGACAGGGATGCAGAAACAGGGATCATGAGATCCCCGTCAGGGCAGGACTTAAGAAGCCCTTCCGGTCCATAGGCTTCGCAAGGCTGTCCTGCTTTTAATAATTCTTTAACCAGCTTTACGCTGAGCCTGGCTCCTGCTTCCGTAAAGCAGATGATCGAAAGCTTCATCATTCAACCCCCGTTCCCTTCCGGTATTCCGTAGTAAAAACCGGGTCATAAAGCTTGGAACGTTCATAGCCGTTCTGGGCTACCGCATTGCCCACAAGAATCAGGGCTGTCTTCTTTATATTCTCCCGTCTGGCACTTGCACTTAAGCTTTCCACCGTACAGCTTATGGTCTTCTCGTCCTCCCAGGTGGCCTTATAGACGATAGCGGCAGGAGTATCCGGAAGATAACCGCCCTTTATCAGTTCCTCTGACAGCTGATCCAGCATGCCGGTACTTAAAAAGATTACCATAGTAGCTCCATGTGCCGCAAAGGCTGCGATGGATTCCCTCTCCGGCACTGGTGTCCTGCCTGCCATGCGGGTAATAATCACGCTTTGGGTAATTTTAGGAAGGGTATATTCCATTTTAAGGGAGGAGGCTGCACCGCAAAAAGAGCTGACTCCCGGACATACATCATAAGGGATCCCTCTTTCCTCCAGTTCATCCATCTGCTCTCTGATTGCGCCATAAATACAGGGATCGCCGGTTTGGAGCCTTACCGTCATCTTTCCTTGCCGCTCCGCCTCCGCCATAACCGCAATTACTTCCTCAAGGGTCATTTTGGCACTGTCATAAACCTGACACTGGGTTTTTCTGTATTCCAAAAGGGCTGGGTTTACCAAAGAGCCTGCGTAAATGATCACATCCGCCCTTTCAAGCAGCTCCTTGCCTCTCACTGTAATTAAGTCCGGCGCTCCCGGACCTGCTCCTACGATATGTACCATACTTACCTCACAATCACCAAAGAATAATAGCCTGCATCTTCCGGAATCTCATCCAGGGAACGATAAATCCGTTCATCCGGCATTCCGCAGTTTTCCACCATCACGGCGCTGGCCCCACAGTCTTTCAGTTCTCTTTTCACCGCTTCCATCTGCCTGCCGGCCTTCATAAGCACTTTTACTCCAGGCAGCTTTAAGGCATCTCTTACCTGGTAAGAGGCCGGTATGATATGAAGCTCCTCTGCTCCTGATGCAAGAGGGACTCCAAGCTTTGCCGCTACGGCGCAAAAGGATGGAATTCCGCTTTCTAGGCGGGTTTCATAGCCTTCCTTCCAAAGCCGTTCCATCAGATAGGTAAAGGTGGAATAAATGCTTACATCCCCCAGGGTGATAAATCCCACATCTTCTCCCCTGTTTAAATACTCCATTACCGTTCTGGCTGCCTGATCATGGCTTTCCTTAAGCACATTTTCATCTTTTGTCATGGGCATGTGCAGATGAAGGCATTCTTTTTCTTCTATTTCCGGCACTGCCTGTCTTGCAATCTGATATGCCGTACACTGTTCTTTATTTTTATGGGGAATGGCAATGACATTTAATTCCCTGATCCTTTTTACCGCTTTTAATGTCATAAGCTCCGGATCTCCCGGCCCTACACCGATCCCGTACATGATTCCAGCCATTGTTTATTCCTCCTGTTCTTTCCGTCCGGACTCTGTACCGGAAAACAAGCCGATAAGCTCCATTGCTCCCCGGCTCATTCCCAGTATACCGTACATCGTGGAAAATGTCACCACTTCCACCTTTCTCCCTCCTGACCAGAGAGTCATATATCCCTGGATTCTGTCCACCACCTCTTCCATAACAGGCTCTAAAATCCCTAAGCTTTTAAGGATTCCCGCGGCCTCCTCCATGGTATTGGCTGTCAGAATCTTATCTTTTAATCCGTCCCCGTCCTCTGAGAAAGGGGCAGTGCAGTCCCACAATATTTCCATGCGGCGGTCCCCATATTTGGAATGGGTATTCGGTACACCTCCTGCAGTCTTAATCAGCTTCCCGATATGCCCTGCAAACAGGATCTGGTGAAATCCCTCCTCACCCGCCGATTGTAAAGCTTCTCCGATAAAATTGCTGCAGATCACGCCATCCTTTAAGTCAAGGCCAAGTGTTTCCTGTATAAAAGCTTCACCATAATTTCCCGGAACCAGGATTACCTGCTTCTTTCCTGATACCGCCTTCATATGTAATTCCAGACGTATGGTGGCAATCAGCGCCTCTTCACTCATGGGTTTAACGATTCCTGTTGTTCCCAGTATAGAAAGCCCGCCTTCAATTCCCAGCCTGGAATTAAAAGTTTTCTCCGCCAGTTTTTTTCCTTCCGGCATCCAGATGGTAATTGTTAAGGAACCAACAAAGCCCGCTTCCTTTCTGGCTTCCTCCACTCCGCAAAAGATCATGTCACGGGGAACTGGATTAATGGCCGGCATGCCCACAGGACAGGATAATCCAGGTTTTGTCACCCAGCCGATCCCTTCTCCGGCAGTGAGAAAAAGAGGGTCTTTCCCCTCCTCTCCGTCTCTGCGGTAGATACCCCCGGTCTGTCCTTCTTCGTTTTTATCAGAATATTGAACGCTGGCAAACACCATGGCCTGATGTGTTACATCCGGGTCATCTCCTGCATCCTTTTTAACAGCGCATACCGCCTTTTGCTGTCTCAGGACAACATGAAAAAGAGGAAGATCAGCCGACCTTCCTTTTGGCGTCATAAGTGTCATATGCTGTAATTCACTCCCGGTTAACAGCATGGCCGCTGCTGCTTTGGCAGCAACAGCGGCACAGGTTCCTGTTGTGAATCCGCTTCTTAATTCCTGTTTTTCCATCTTCCTGCATCTTTCCTGCCCATTCTTTCCAGGCATCACGGAATATCCAAAACGTATCTCCTCTTTCCCGCCAATGCTTTCTGTGCAGAGCCTGTCCCGCTTTACCGGACGTAAAGGGATACCCACAGGATATTTCCTTTTAAGGTTTATTATAAAATATTTTCTCTTACGGTGCAAGAAAATCCTGAGTTTTCTTCGTTCCTGCCCACGCTTTCCAGGCAGGGCCCACCCCGCTCTATCGGGTGTTAAGGGATACCCGCAGGTCATTTCCTATACTTCTTCACCCTTTAACAGAGCTTCGTTTTTCAATTCTCTTTTTCTTTTTGTAATCAGGCCTCCGATACGGCCGCTTTCCTTTGCACTCAGACTACGCCAGCCGCTCTCTATTACCTTATCACCAAGGCCAAGCTCTGATGCAATTTCAAATTTAAGTACTTCCTCCGGCTTCATATTACGAGGATCAAATGGTTCGTTTCTCTTTCCCTTTGACATATTTTCAAATCTCCTTTTCTTAAATCTAAAGAGAGTATGCCCCCTACCAGGAGAATTAAACGTACATTCCTTCCAGTATTTTCAAAAAAAACAGGCTGCTGCGGAACTCTGGTCCGCTTCAGCCTGTTTTTTAGTTTCCTGCCTTTGCAATGCCCTTTTATCTTCTGGGGATGATGATAGCCGCAATGAAATAGGCCACAATACCCGTGCCTGTGCAGGCCAGCACTGCCCACAAAAGCCTGATAAGGGTAGAATCCACGTTAAAATATTCCGCAATTCCGCCACATACCCCGCAAAGCATTTTGTCCGTATCGGAACGGTATAATTTCTTCTGATTGTCTTCCATTTGTTTATCTCCTTTCTGTTCTTTGACCTGTAAATCCTATCATTAATATTATCGGAACAAAAAACACTTCCGATAATCGGATGGTCGGGCTAAAAAGCAGCCCTTTTATTGAAACTTGCTTTGCAAGTTATTATAGGCTATATTATCGAAGCACTATATTATAATTCATTCATAAAATCCACCTGGATCGCTCCTGTCTTACATTCCAGATCCATATCTTTTCCAGCCCCGTTATCCATCTGCTTCCTGCCCTTTAAGGCCGCGCTGCCTTCATCTCCGACCTTTACAGCTCCCATTTTGCACGAGATATCATAATTGTAATCTTCCTTTTTCCCGGCTAGTTCAAGCTTTATGGCACCGACCTGGCATACCGCCTCGACATCTCCGGAAGTCATTCCGGAAAATTCCACGGCACCGGCACTGGTTTCCACGGAAAGATTTCCCACGCTGCCGCCATTGATCTTTATGGCACCGGCCTTTGTTTCAATATTCAGTTCTTCTGCGGAAAGAGCCTGAGCCGTCATCGCCGGACCGGAACCGTCATAGCCTGAGAAACGGCTTGAATGGACTGATTTTAAGTTAACGTCGGAAAAGCGGTAATTCTTTGGAACCTGAACCGTAAAAAGCAGATCCGGACCATCCTTTCTTTTCCAGCCATCATATTCCTGAAGCTCCAAATCACCATTCTCTTCGTACAGGATAAAACAGGATTGATCTCTGTTGCAAAAAATCTTAACCTCATTTCCCTTGGGATCTTCCACAAAAACAACATTTCCTGTACGTATTACTATATCCAGATTTTTTACTTCCTGAGAAGAAAAAATTTCCTGCCCCTTTTCTCCTAAATTAAAAACTTCCGGAACGTAAATATCATCAAAATTTACCCCTTCCCAAATACCATCCAGAGTAACTCCCGAAATTTCCCTTTCCCATTCAATGACTCTTTGAGGGACTATATCCCGTAAATTTCCTCCCAGCACAGCGGCTACGGCTGAAATCCCCCCGCCGATCAGGACGCAGACACTTCCGGCAATCAAACAAATCTTTACAAACCTTTTCATAAACGGCCTCTCCTTCCATGTAATAACCTGCTAAGGGCATTCACACAGCTTCTGAAAAGAAATGGAAGAAAGCTCCCATAAAAAGAACCGCAGAGGGCTAGTGCAATCATTCCTAAGCCAAGGAACAGGATTCCCAACCCTAAAAGCAGGGCTCCGCTTAAGGGATGAATCACCATGGAGACGACACTGCCCAAAATCAAACCGACCCCGGCCGCTAAAAGGGCAAAGGTCAGCGCACCGACTCCAACAACTGCTGCCACAAGGCAGCCTAAAATTCCTCCTAACAAGCCAACAAGACCTCCTCCGATTCCCATAAGGATAGGCGAAGCTGCAATAATTAATATGATCCATAAAACAGTTTTTACGGTACGGTTACCATCCATGCCTCTTCTTCGCCTGTTATGCTTTTTCTCCTGTCCTTCGTGACCGTATCGGCCGTCATCGGATACCTCCGGAAGATCATACCTCTTAGCCATCTGGTAATTCGGATCTTTAAACCGTTCATCCCGATAGCCAGTCTCCGTGAATTCTCCTCCATCATCTAAATTCCCGGATATGTCCGAGCGGATAATCGCTGCGATCCGCTCAGGGCTTTCAAACTCTTTGATTACCTTTTCTTCATTTTCCTGCCCCGCTTC
Source organism: Lacrimispora sphenoides (assembly GCF_900105215.1). NCBI lineage: Bacteria > Bacillati > Bacillota > Clostridia > Lachnospirales > Lachnospiraceae > Lacrimispora > Lacrimispora sphenoides. Next base: position 2,064,602 of record NZ_FOIP01000002.1, read on the forward strand.
TTCCAGATAATCCCTGTAATATTCGATAGCCTCCGCCTTTTCTTCATCTGGAATATCTGACAGCAGATACTCCAGCTCTCTCATAAACTCATCCCTGCTCATATATGTGCCTCCTCAAAAATCCGGGATATTTTCTGGGAGTAGCCTACCCACTCACCTTTATAGAGATTCAATTGAACCCTTCCTTTTTCCGTAATCTTATAATATCTTCGGTTCCTGCCATCAAATGCCAGATCATAAACCTCCAAACACTCTTCCTTCTGCAATCTTCGGAGTACCGGATAAAGGGTTGATTCTGAAATCTCAATGACATTTCTCACATCCTGCGTGATTTTATAACCATAGGTACCCTCCTGATCCCTTGACACTATTGCAAGGACAATGGCGTCCAATAATGCTGCTCCTGTGTTAAAAACCATGTGCCCACTCCTATTCTTATAATTGCCCACGCTTTCTGGGCATACAGGTATACCCGAAGGGTGTATCCTTATGATTGCCCAAGCCTTCCGGGCATACAGGTATACCCGAAGGGTGTATCCTTATGATTGCTCATATTCTCCGGGTATACATGTATACCCAAAGGGTGTATTCTTAATACTTGAACAACGTTATCTTATTTCATCCTTTGGCGCCTGAGGTATGATGACCGCAGCAATCACGTAAAGGACCAGGCTTCCTCCTACCAGAGAAAATCCCATGAACGAACGGAACAAATGGCGCCATGACTGAAGAAACATTAAAAGAACCCATATCAGCCTTATCATAACAGGATCCACCTGAAAATATTCTCCAATACCGCCGCATACACCACAGAGGACTCTGTTTTTTACAGACCGGTACAAACGTTTTGGTTCCACGATTGCCCACCTTCCTTTCTTCTATTGAACTGATATATAATATTATTTTATTCTCTATATTATACGTCGTATAATAATATTATATGCCATATAATATTACTTGTCAACACCTATTAAATTATTTATTCAACCCCCATAAAAAACTAAAAACGGATGCTTCAGGCAATTCACCTTGAAAGCATCCGTTGTCCATTCATCACCGTATCTGGGCGATCCGGTTTACCACATCAATATATTCGCTGCAATACATTTGATAAACTGTCATGACAGCTGCCCGAAAGCGCACCTGTTCTGACGAGCTTAGCTCCGTGACAATGCAGCCGGCCTTTATCAGCCGCTGCCTGACATTCTCCTCACGAATCTCCCACAGCCTTCTTTCATACCTGGCAGACTCTTCTGCGCAGGCTGTAATGATCTTTCTGTCCGCATCACTTAACTTCTCCCAGGTAGCCTGGGAGGCCACCTGCATCTCAGGGATCCTGGTGTGGGCATCCAGCGTAATGTATTTTGCCACCTCATAATGTCCCATGGTTTCATAGGATGGCCAGTTGTTTTCCGCACCATCGATGGTGCTGGTTTCTAAAGCTGCATAAACTTCAGAATAAGCCATTGGCACCGCTCTGGCACCAAGTGCCTCCACCATAGCCGACATCATGTCGGAATTGGCAACGCGAATGCGCATCTTTTTCATATCCTCTACGCATTTTATAGGGCGGGAAGAATTGTAAAAATGTCTGGCACCTGCATCATACCAGGAAAGGGCCACCAGATCGCTTTCCTTTAAATCCTCCTTAAATTCCTCTCCGATCTCTCCATCAAGCACTTTCCACATATGCTTTTCATCTCTGTACAGGTAAGGCAGCTGCAGTACATTAAATTTAGGCTTTATTTCGGCCAGGATCATGACCGAAACCCGGGCAAAATCGATCCCGCCGTATTGAAGCTGTTCCACCACTTCGTTTTCACTCCCCATTTCACCGCCGGCAAACACATTGATCTTGATCCTTCCGGACGTCTTTTCCTGCACCAGTTCTGCAAATTTACTTGCTCCCTGTACGGTTGGATAATCCTCCGGCTGGTTATCCGCATAGGAAAGCACATATTCCGGCGCTTCTTTCCTGCCCCCTAAAAAAAGAGCTTTCCCCGGATTTCCCGATTTCAGGAGAATGATTAAAAAGCAAGCTGCAGCCACTGCGAAAACAATCAAAGCCGCCCTTTTGGCAATCTGTTTGTCCATTCCTTTTACCCCCAAAACGCCTCCCCTGGGCACAGAGGAAGCGCTTGTTATTTATATTATTTTTGATTATGGATTGATGATGCTCTGTACTTCAGCGTCATCTACATTATCAGTATTAACCAGGATTACACCTGTATCTACTGTCTTTTCTTTTACGGTGTTTCCAGCAGACATTTCAAGAGCTGTCTTTACGCCGTCATATCCCATGTAAAACTGGCGCTGTACTACAGAAGACACATCGTATTCGCCGCTGCGGATCATGGTTTCAATTTCTGCAGAGAAGTCAAATCCAACCATGGAGATGTCGGTGCGTCCAGATTCTGTAAGACCAGTTACAAATCCTACGGTAGAACCGTTGTTAGGACCAAACACTGCTTTTAAGTTCGGATATGTGGTGATAAAGTCCTGGCAGAAACCTACTGCCTTGCTGATATCTCCATCGTTTACCTTAATATCGTTGTTTAATACCTGCCATTTTTCAGGAGCATTTTCCTGCCAGTACTCGTTAAAGCCCTTCACACGGTCATTGATGGTCTGAGAACCGGTGGAGCCAACCTGAATGGCGATCTGAGCATCTTCTGTTTCAGAAACTCCTTTGTCTTTCAGCCTGCGCATAAGTTCCTCAGCAGCAACTTTTCCTGCTTCTACGTTATTGGTCAGAAGAGCAGCACTGTAGTTTTCGCTATTGATCACTGTATCTACCAGAACTACCGGTATTCCTGAATTATACGCCTCTGTGATCGGAGCGTCAAGGGATACACTGTCTAAAGGAGCGATAACGATTCCATCTGCCTGTGCGGATACTGCATTCTGCAGCAGGGTAAGCTGGCCTTCGATATCTGATTCCAGAGCAGTTCCTACTACTACTACGTTGCAGCCCAGTTCCTTACCGGCCTGTTCTGCACCGGCCTGAAGCACGCTCCAGTACTGGTTTCCAAGAACCTTTACAATTACGTAAATGGTTTTCTCTCCCTTTGTTGTTTCACCCTTAGCGGAATCTTTTGATTCTTCCGCCTTTTCAGTAGCCGCCCCCTGGCTGGATTCTGCTGCCGCGGTGGTAGCGTTGCTTGACTGGCTTCCACAGCCGGTCAGACCGGCAACTGCCATAGCCGCTGCCAACAAAACTGCCGTTACTTTTCTCATTTCTTTTTTCCTCCTGAATTGATTGTTTTATTTTTTCAAGCCAAAAAACCGCTTGATTGCCCCTAAGTCTCCGCTCTTCTTCGCTGTCTGAGATGCCACTGCGATCAATAGGATAATACCTACGATCATCTGCTGCCAGAAGGAATTAACACCGTTTAAGTTCAGTCCGTTCCGGATTACTCCCATCATCAATGCTCCGATTACCGTATTAAGAATCGTTCCTTCTCCACCCAGGATGGAGATACCTCCCAATACAGACGCTGCAATCGCTTCCATCTCATAACCGTTTCCTGCCGTAGGCTGGGCACTGGAAAGACGGGAAGCAACCAGGATTCCGCAGATTGCTGCGGATAAACCGGAAATACAATATGCAAACATACGTGTCTTTACTGCATTAATTCCGGAAAGCTTTGCAGCCTCTAAGTTGGAACCACAGGCATAAATCTGACGTCCGATCCGCATTTTTGCAAGAACAATCCCTAACACTATAGCATAAACCAAAGTAATGATAACGCTGTAGGGAAGTCCATCCCCTCCGATCCTTCCGCCGCCCAGAACGTAAAACTGTTTCTGAATCTCCTTAGAAGGAATGTTCGTTGTATACAGAGGTGCACCGTTTACAAGCACGTTTGCCATGCCTCGGTATACCCACTGGGTTGCCAGAGTTGCAACAAAGGGCACAACGCCCAGAATTTCAATAAAAAATCCATTCATAATACCTGTCATGATACCCATGATCAGGCAAAGTGCGATACATACCACAAGAGGCAGTCCCTGCATCAGAAGTGATACCATAATAATGCCTGACAGTGCCATGGAAGCGCCGGCAGATAAATCGTTTCCTCCGCAGACCAGACAGAAGGTCAGGCCACAGCCGATGATGGTATAGGTAACGATCTGCTGCAGTAGGTTCTGCAGATTGGCCGGGGCTAAAAATTTAGCAGGCTGAAGAATCGAAAACAGCACAAACAGTCCGACCAGGATGCACAGTGAGTAGATTGCCCGCCGTGTGGCTGCATTTAGCTTGTTGAACGAACCGCCTTTCTTTTCCTGCACCATTGCTTTTAAGTTTCCCATCCTTACTCTCCCTTTCTATTACCGCTGCCTGTTAATACGGGCGCCGGTTTTCCTTCTAGTTTGTTATAACCTGCCGCAAGATACAGGATATCTTCCTGAGTAGCGGTCTTTGCATCTAATTCTCCGTTGATTTCACCCTGGTGAATGACCAGAATCCGGTCGCTCATGCCAAGGATCTCCGGCAGTTCAGAAGAAATCATGATAATGGACACTCCCTGGGCGCTCAGCTTGTTAAACAGCTCATACACCTCATACTTGGCTCCTACATCGATTCCTCTGGTTGGTTCGTCAACGATCAGCACCTTTACATCATTGCACAGCCATTTGGCTAAAACTACCTTTTGCTGATTGCCTCCGGAAAGATTCCCGCAAAGCTGGTGCACGCTTGGGGTTTTCGTACGCAGAAGCTCCACATATTTTTCCGCATTCTTAAGCCCTTCCTTATCATTGATAAATCCATAATGAGTGATGTTTGGAAGATGGGCCATGTTCGTATTATATTTAATGTCAAGGCCAAGAGCCAGACCATCACGCTTCCGGTCCTCCGTAGCATATCCGATCCCATGCTTAATGGCCTGGATCACAGAGTTGATCTTGATTGGTTTTCCTTCCAGCGTAAGCTCCATGGAATCCGCCTGATCCGCACCGAAGATGCAGCGCATAAGCTCTGTTCTTCCCGCTCCTACCAGTCCTGATATTCCAAGGATTTCTCCTTTTCTCACACAAAAATAATCCGCATTTACTTTAGTGCCTCTGCGGACATTTCTGGCCTCAAGTACTATTTCTCCGATGTTACGCTTGTATTTAGGATATTTATCCTCCAAAGAACGTCCAACGATCATATTTACCAGTTCATCCATGGTGATCTCATTAAGATTCCTGGTGCCTATGTACTGGCCATCCCTGATAATCGTAACCCGTTCACAGATCTGATTAAGTTCCGCCATTCGGTGGGAAATATAAACCATACCCACTCCCTTTTCTTTTAAGCGGCGGATGATACCGAACAACTGCTCGATCTCCTTTTCTGTAAGGGTTGCTGTCGGCTCATCAAGAACCAGTATTTTTGAATTAAAGCTGATCGCTTTTGCAATTTCTACCATCTGCTGCTGAGCAATGCTTAAACTTCCCACATGGGCATAGGTATTTAATTCAATACCCAGATCATCAAGGATCTTCTGCGCTTCCTCATGCATCTTGCCGTCATCGATAAAAATTCCTTTTTTATGGGCCCTGCCGATGAATATATTGTCTGCCACACTAAGATGACCGCACATATTCAACTCCTGCATGATGATACACACACCAAGCTCATGGGCCTTTGCAACAGAATCAATGTCCACCTTATTACCTTCAATGAATATTTCACCTTCATCTGCCCGGTGAACACCGGATAAAATCTTCATCAGGGTGGATTTACCGGCTCCGTTTTCACCGACAAGCCCAAGGACCTCACCCTTATTCACTGACAAACTTACTTTATCGAGAGCCTTGACTCCGGGGAAGCTTTTACTTATCCCTTCCATTCGAAACAATTCCTGTTTCATGCCCCTTCCTCCTCTCTACTTTATATACACTCTCTGTGTTTGAATTCATTATAACGACAGGCCCCGACAGATTCTATCGTAACTTTTTATCATCCATAGTAGAATTTTATCCTTTCAGCCAAATTTACATAAAAAAACACCTGTCATCTCATCATGACAGGCATTTTAACAAACAGATTAACTTTGGAGATCTTTCAGACTGGACATTCTGTACTCCGAAGGATTTACCCCTTCCAGCCGTTTGAAAACCTTTGTAAAATAATTGGAATCCAAGTAACCCACTCTGACTCCTACCTCCTTTACGATCACATTGGGCTGGGCCAGCAGCTTTTTCGCTTCCTCCACTCTGTATTCCGCCAGATAAGAGGTAAAGCTTTGCCCGAACTGAAGCTTGAACATCCTGCAAAAATAAGGCTCTGAATACCCAACGGCCCGGGCTGTTTCGCTCATGGAAATATCATTCATATAATTGGACCGGATATATTCCTCCACCATGGATGTCATTACAGACAAGCGGCTTCCGCTAAAATCAGACTCCTCATCCAAAACCGGATGGGCCTCCTCCTCTTCTCTTTCCTTATGCGGTTTGATTTCCCCCTGCTGATCCTCCTGTTCACCGGCAATCCGCAGAGCCTCCTCAACCACGTTCAAGACCTCTTTCTGAGAATAAGGCTTCAGCAGATATTCCATAGCCCTGATGGAAATCGCCTTTTTCGCATAGTCAAAGCGGTCGTAGGCTGTCAGGAATATAAGGCAGCAATCCTTATTTTCCTTCCTCATGATTTCCGCAGCCTGGATTCCGTTCATTCCCGGCATACCAATATCCAGGATTACCACCTGGATATCTTCCCTTTTAAAAATGTCTACTGCCTCTTTTCCATTCTGAGCCTCAAAGACCTGACATTCCTCTCCGAATTTCTTCAGCAGCATCTTTTTAAGCACAATTCGCTCTATCATTTCATCTTCCACTATCATTAACCGATACATAATCCATTATATCCCTTCTCCGACCAAATTCTATCTGTACCACTGTGCCGCTGTTTTTTCCGCTGTCAATGGTCACCTTTCCATATTCGTAGTAATAAGAAATCCTTCTATATATATTCCCCAGCCCGATTCCAAGGCCTGTCCCCTTTGTTTCAATGGCATTCCTGATAGCTGTCAGGGTTTCTAAGTCCATGCCCTTTCCCGTATCCGCTACGGATATCCATAAAAGTTCTCCTCTTTTCTCGATCCGTATGTTGATGCTTCCTCCGTTCTCCTTTTCCTGGATCCCGTGAATTACCGCATTTTCCACCAATGGCTGCAGCATGAAGACCGGCACCTCTTCCTTGTATAGGTCCATGCTGCAGTTGATTCCCCATTGAATCCGGTCTCCAAAACGCATCTTCTGGATGTACATATAATCCTTTACTACCTTAAGCTCCTGCTCAAGAGGTTCAAAGGCATTGGACGTCCGGAGGCTGTAACGAAGAAGGCTGCTGATTGCCACAAGCATTTCCTCCGTCACCGGCGCTTCCTCCATCTGCGCCATCCTGGTAATCATATTCAGTGTATTAAAGAGAAAGTGGGGATTTAACTGACTTTTGATCAGCTGAAGCTGGGCCATGGAAAACCGCTTCTCAAGCTCCGCCCTCTCCAGTTCATGCCGGTACAGCTTTTCTTCCATCTGCCGTTTCTCCTCCGTCGCTGTGATGTAGTCCCGGGTGGCATGCTTCATCTTGTTGAATGCGCTTACCAGCTGTCCGATCTCATCCCTTCCATCCCAATGGACGTCAGGGGAAGAAAAATCGTTCTTCTCGATCTTACCTGAGACCGTAGCCAACTGCACCACTGTTTTTACAATGCTGCCGGTAATAAAACGCAAAAGGATCATAAGTACAAAAAAAGCGAAAATGCTGATGGCGACCAGAATGTAAGGCATGCGCTTAAGCACAGGGATCTGAATTTCGTAATAATCATTTCCTCCCATTAAAACCACCTTGGTCAGACGTGTTCCATAGAGGTCCAGATATTTCTGCATATTATATGTTTTGTAAAGTTCCCTGATATAGCTGGGGTCATTCTGATTCATTTCCACTACTTTTTCCCGCTGCTTTTCATAGGTATCATAACCGTTTTTGATGTTCCAGGTGATCCCATAGCGCTCTTCCCCGATTTTATCATAATCATAGGGCAGGCTGTTTAAATATACTCTGGTTTCCTGGCAGCCCTGCCGGTATGCCTCCTTATTTTCTGGAGTATTGTTTGCTAACACCTGGGCAAACAATCCCCTTTCATTCTCCATGGACTCCTGAAACTTATAGCAGGCCAGGTTATCATCCATGATAATGCTCACATCGTTGATAAAAATATATGCCACTTTCAGATTGATGAAAATGGAAGCTGCCATAATGATCCCGACGCTTCCTATGATCACGTATAGTTTCCTTTTCAAAGACATCTGATACCAAAGGGCAAGCAATCGATCTCCCACCTGTTTACCTCCAACGATTCGTTTTCACACATACACTAACTAATCTTATCCTTTCCTTGAACTTCCGTCAATAACAAAAAATACCCTGTAAGCAGTACACATATTTTTTGTGTACCGCTTACAGGGCAGTGTTTATCTCATAAATATACTACAGGTTAAAGGCCTTCCAAAGTCGCTTAAAATAATCGGCAAATTTGGCTTCCCTGACTGACTCTGCAGTTAATATGGGAACTTCTCCAATCCGTTTCCCTCCAAGGGTATAAATAAGGTTCCCGGCCTTCTGTCCCTCTTCTAACGGAGCAGAAATGGAAGGTGCCAGCTCCAGCGTCTTTTCAATGGCCGAGAAATCTTCTCCCTTAAGGCTCAAGTAAGAAAAGGAACCGCCATACTTCAACGGAACCTGATCCGTTACTCCGTTATCAACCACCATATCTGGAAGAGGAAGCATCTCCTTATCCTCATACAGCTTGCAGTTGGCATATCCATAGTTTAAAAGAGTCTGGGCATCGGCAAACCTGACTTTGTAATCCGGAGCTGCCATGATTGAGGCAATGAGGCGGACTCCCTCCTTCTCTGCAGTTGCAGAAAGACAATACTTTGCCACTGATGTGGAACCGGTCTTTAAACCGGTCACAGTGAAATTCGTAGCCATCTTTAATAGCTTATTGGTATTGGAAAGGCCGAATTCCTTTGTTCCCTGCTTTGTCACATGGGTGATATTCTCCATCCAGATCGTAGAATAGTTATGAATCTGAGGATATTTGGTGATTAATTCTCTGGACATAATCGCAATATCCCTGGCCGTTGTCACATGGGTGGCAGAATCGGTAAGTCCGCAGCAATCTTCAAAATGAGTGTTTGTCATCCCAAGTCCTGCCGCACGCTCATTCATCATCTTAATAAATTCGTCTTCTGTTCCTGCTATGTATTCCGCCATGGCTACCGAAGCGTCATTCCCCGATGCGATAACAATGCATTTAATCAGGGTTTCCACCGTCTGAATTTCCCCTTCTTCCAGAAACACCTGGGAGCCTCCCATGGACTTTGCGTGGGCACTTGTAACAACCTCATCCGACAGCTTGATTTTACCGGAATCCAGCGCGTCAAAAATAAGGATCAAAGTCATAATTTTCGTAATGCTCGCCGGGCTCCTTTTTTCATCCGCGTTCTTTTCAAAAATAATCTGTCCAGTTGACGCTTCCATCAGAACGGCGCTGGGGGACTGCAAAGCCGGACCGCCCTCCGCATTCACCCGTTTCGCCTCTTCTGCCTGGATAATCATGTCCGAGGCTACCGTCACATCCGGCTCTTGCCCTGCCGCCGGAAAGCATAAACAGAAAAACAGCAGAAGACAGCTTAAAACAAATGCCGTAACTCTCTTCATATGATACACGATCCCCTAAAATTCCTTTGTACCATTGTATGGGACTGCTTCCCTTACATATGCCATTTTTTCCAAAAATAATTGCCATCTTTTCGTTTCATCTTCCGGTAAAGTATGCTATACTTGTACCGGGTATGTTTAAAATCTATCAATACTGCCCCAATACTACAGAATTAAGAGGTTGTACTATGAACAGACATGACTTTCGTGGACGAAATTCTGGAGGAGGCCGGGACCATGCATTACAGGTTATCCTGATCGTTCTTCTTGGAATTTTAATCGTTGCCGTTTTGACTTTGTGCGGGGTTGCGATAAGCAAAAGGTTGAAATACAGGGCATTGCCTGCCGATACTTCCGTTGCAGAACACCCTTCCGATGAAGGAGCTCCGGATCCTTCCGCCGAAGAGGCCACAAGCGGACAAGCCAGTGAAGAAGAAAAATTAAAGTCCCTGCTTTCCCAGGCAGATGCCCTTTCTATTGAATACGATTACGATGGGGCAATCAGTCTTCTCCAGTCTGACCCCGAGTTCAGCGCAAAGGAAGAAGTGACCTCTGCCATTGCAGGTTATAATACCGCCAAGGAAGCCCTGGTGCGGTTCAATCCCCAGGATGTGACCCATGTTTTTTTCCATTCTCTTATCATCGACACTTCAAAAGCCTTTGATGGAGATTCCAAGCAGGGGGGCTACAACCAGATGATGACGACCAAATCGGAATTCCTTAAGATGATGCAGTCTATGTATGACAAGGGATATGTTCTTGTGAAGATCCATGATCTTGCATATGAGACGAAGGATGAGAACGGAAATCCTAAATTTGTATACGGAGATATCATGCTTCCTCCAGGCAAGAAAGCCTTTGTCCTGTCTCAGGATGATGTGTGCTATTACGAATATATGCAGGGTGACGGCTTTGCCACCCGCATGATCATCGGAGAGGATGGATATCCCACCTGCGAGATGACAATGGCTGACGGCAGCGTATCTGTGGGCGATTATGATCTGGTTCCGATACTTGAAGGCTTCGTACAAACCCATCCAGGCTTTTCCTACAAAGGAGCGCGCGGAATTCTGGCCTTTACCGGATATAACGGGATCTTGGGATACCGGACAGATGAATCCTACAAGGATACCAATCCCAATTATGAAGCAGACCGGGAGCAGGCTGCAAAGGTAGCCCAGTCCTTAAAGGATCACGGCTGGGAGCTGTCCTCCCACAGCTGGGGTCACCGGAACATGGGACAGATTTCCATGAACCATTTTAAGGCAGACAGTGACAAATGGAAACGTAACGTTGAGTCCTTAACCGGACCTACAGATATTATCCTCTTTCCCTTTGGAAGTGATATCGGAAGTTGGACCCCTTATACCAATGACAATGAACGTTTTACATATTTAAAATCTCTTGGCTTCCGTTATTTCTGTAACGTTGACGCCAGCAAGCCGACCTGGATGCAGATGGGCACCGACTACTTCCGTCAGGCCCGCAGAAACCTTGACGGATACCGGATGTTTTATTCTCCTGACAGCTTAACGGATCTGTTTAATGTACCTGATGTTTTTGACCCGGCAAGACCGACACCGGTTCCTCCAATGTAAACAGTCCTTGAAAAAAACCGTAGACTTTTAAAGATCTACGGCTTTTTTCTGCAAAGGCAGCTTTTCAATGTGCAGAAGATTGCGGCAGGCGGATCACGTACACAACATGTATCATACACAGGAGGGGTTTTATGAAAAGGTCAATGATGCAGGCATATGTTACAAGAAGCGATGAAGCTGTAGCTCTTTATCAAAAGGCTTTTGATGCTGCTCTTATCAGCAGCTATCCAAATAGCGATGGAACATTTTATCATGCCGAGCTTGACATTCAGGGAGAAATACTGGCTGTGGCAGAAAGAAACTCAGAATTTGCCATAATCGGCGAAGAAACGATTACAGGCAATGTCATGCAGTTCTGTCTGCATTATGGAGAAGGAAATGAAGATAAGGTGAGAAAAGCATATGAAATACTGAAAACGGATGCTAAAATTCTTATGCCGCTTGCGCCATGCGAATTCAGTTCTCTGATGACAGATTTTATTGACAAATATGGAGTCAGGTGGTGTTTATTTGTTTAATGCCTCATTGCACGAATAGAAAGGCCGCCCTGCTGATTTTCTGTCAGCATGGCGGCCTCTTATCATATAAATCATATTATTTGAAACAAGCGGCGATATTCGCGTCTGTTTTTCCTAAAACTGCACAAATCCCTTAATCGGCTGAGCCGGGACCACAGACTCCGCATACAATACGGGGCCCTCTCCTTCATAATCTCTCCAGAACTCATATGCAATCTTTGCCTTGACACGGACCCATTGTTTTGTTTCCAGCTCTTTGGCTTCCCTTGCCTTGGTGACAAAGCCTAAAAAGGTCATATCATCCTCGCAGCAGGTCATTGCCATACGTCCCGGCACAAAATAATTTTTGGGGAAATCAGGAGTTTTCAAAACCATAGCGGTAAATTCCACAGTCTTTCCCTCATAACGGTCCCGTCTTTCCATACAATCAAGATACCAGATCCCATAGGCTTCCGGTGAAATGCTCACTACGTCTGCTCCCATATCATAAGGCAGATCTTCCTCCGGGATCTCATTGACCTCTCCCTCAGAATCTTCAAATACGATCTCTCCCTTGGGGCACATGGCCTTTAGGGTCCGCCGGTAGCCGGATAAATCTTCGATTCCGTCGCAGCGGTTGCAAATAACCATCTCAGAATTACGGACCATGGAATACAGCAAAGGTTTCATATTGGCAGAATACAATTCAAAGGTGGACATATCGATCAGGGTAATCTGCTGATAGATTCTCCAATCATCAGGAAGCTTTAGCTCATCCAGATTCCACATTCCATTCCACTCGATTAAAACCCGCTCCGGATTATAAAGCAGTTCCAGCTCCAATAGTCTGTCAGGGTTCAGTTCCTCTATGCTTTCTATAAACACTCCAGCTGTCCTGGTGCGCTTTAACAGGGCCTGATCATATTCAGTTTCACCGTCTTCACAAACAATCAGCAGAGTCTTCTCGTCAGACTGAAAATAATCCTGCTCCATTGTGAACTGAAGGAACTGGGTTTTTCCAGCTTCCAAAAATCCATTTATGAGGAATACCGGCATAAAGTCGTCTTCCATTTTACCTGTGTTGCTCATGGTTCCCTCTTTCCTGCCCTTTTTCTCAGGGCATTTAGGTATCCCTGTAAGGGGTTCCCTCCATTCTGTTATCTTTCAAAGGATTTCTTAAGTTCCTCTTCCTTTAAATTCGCTCCGATCACGCATACCTTTCCGGTATATTCCGGCGCTCCGTTTCGGATCTCGTATTGCTCCGGCACCAGATCAAAATAATGCCATGCACCTTTTTCTTCACCTGGAATCATCCCCTTGGCACGAAGTACATCTCCAAAGCTATCTCCGTAAGCCAGTTCATCAAGAATCTTGTCCAACTCTTCTTTGCTCATAGGCGCCACATTCTCAAGGCCCCAGCTGCTGAATACTTCATCTGCATGATGGTCATGATCATGGCCGCAGCCGCATTCCTCACCATGCTCGTGGTGGTGGTCATGATGATGGCCTCCACAGCCGCATTCTGACTCTTCGTGGTCATGATGGTGGCCTCCGCAGCCGCATTCTGACTCTTCGTGGTCATGATGGTGGCCTCCGCAGCCGCATTCCTCACCATGCTCGTGGTGGTGGTCATGATGGTGACCTCCGCAGCCGCATTCTGATTCCTCATGGTCATGATGGTGGCCTCCGCAGCCGCATTCTGACTCCTCATGGTCATGATGGTGGCCTCCGCAGCCGCATTCTGACTCCTCATGGTCATGATGGTGGCCTCCGCAGCCGCAGCCCTCTTCCTGATGATGGCGGTGTTCTTTCAATTCTTCCATCAAATCCTCTGCCATGGTATCCGGTTTTTCTATAATCTCAAGAAGCTGTTTTCCGCTCAATTCATCACAGGGAGTCGTTACCACAGACGCCTTTGGATTCAGCTCCCTAATGATCTGGAGTGCCTGTTCCACCTTGTCGGCTGGAGCAATATCGGTACGGCTTAATACGATAGTTCCTGCATTTTCGATCTGGTTATTGAAAAACTCTCCGAAATTCTTTCTATACATCCTGCACTTCTGCGCATCCACGATGGTGACCGCACTGTTTAAGGTCACCTCCACATCAGAAGCAACGTCAATAACCGCTTTCATCACATCAGATAGCTTTCCCACGCCTGACGGCTCAATGATCACACGGTCCGGATGGTACTTTGTCAGCACTTCCTCAAGAGATTTGCCGAAATCGCCTACCAGTGAGCAGCAGATACAGCCGGAATTCATCTCCCGGATCTCAACCCCCGCATCCTTTAAAAAACCTCCGTCAATACCGATCTCACCAAATTCATTTTCAATCAGGACAACCTGCTCTCCGGCTATGGCTTCCTGCAGCAGCTTCTTAATAAAAGTTGTTTTCCCGGCTCCAAGGAAACCGGATATAATATCAATTTTTGTCATATCTAAATGTACCTCTTTTCTTTCCAGGGTTATACATGAAATTACATTTATTTATTGTGTCACAAACCTTTAGCAAAGTCAAGCAGAGGGCCATGGGTTTTTCCTGCAGATATTGTTAAAAAATTATCATTTTCGAGGAAAATCTTCAAAAAACCTTGCAATTCGATCATTTTATGGTAGAATACATGACAACTGCTTTGACAAAGGTCAAATGTGTGCACCAAACTATTTAAAGGAGATTTTTAATATGGAAAAATGCGGCGTAAAAGAGTTCCTGAAAAGGAAAAACGTCACAATTACTGTCCAGACCTATCTCATTGATGCATTGGGTGCTATGGCATTTGGCCTTTTTGCGTCTCTTTTGATCGGAACCATATTCGGTACTCTGGGCCAGCAATTCAATCTCACTATTTTCAACGTGATCGCGGATTACGCGAAAAGTGCTACCGGCGCGGCCCTTGGAGTCGCCATCGCCTATGCCCTCCACGCCCCTGCTTTAGTTCTTTTTTCCGCAGCAACCGTTGGAATTGCCGGCAATGCTCTTGGCGGGCCTGTGGGCGCTCTCGCTGCAACGGTGGTTGCCACGGAACTTGGAAAGATCGTTTCAAAGGAAACGAGGCTGGACATTCTGGTCACCCCTGGAGTGACCATCATCTCCGGAGTTCTCATTGCACAGACCGTGGGACCGGGCGTGGCTGGCTTTATGAACTGGTTTGGCATACTTGTGAAAACATCTACTGAATTACAGCCATTTTTTATGGGAATCCTGGTATCTGCTCTGATCGGCATCGCCCTCACCCTGCCCATCAGCAGCGCTGCCATCTGTATCGCCTTATCTCTTGACGGTTTGGCAGGGGGAGCTGCCACAGCTGGCTGCTGTGCGCAGATGATCGGCTTTGCCGTCCTTTCCTTCCGGGAAAACGGGGTAGGCGGCCTTATGGCTCAGGGTCTTGGCACCAGCATGCTGCAAATGGGAAACATTGTGAAGAATCCAAAGGTCTGGATCGCCCCCACCCTTACTTCTATGATAACCGGCCCCGTCGCCACCATGGTATTCCAGCTAAAAAACATTCCGGCTGGCTCCGGTATGGGAACCTGCGGACTGGTAGGTCCCATCGGTGTCTACACGGCAATGAGAGGCGGGACTTTTATGTGGCTTGGAATCCTCATGGTCTGCTTCCTACTGCCCGCCGTTCTCACTCTCTTGTTTGGTGAAATACTTAGAAAAATCGGCTGGATTAAATTCGGAGACTTAACACTTGATTTAAAATAAAGAAAATACAGGAAGGAGGATGCCGCAAAAAAATCAGGCATCCTCCTTCCGCTTTTTACTCTTTCTCATTCCTTCTGTTCATCATCCGCATTTCCAAAAACACAATGACCGCAGCTACCGCTGCAGTGGCTGCACCCTCCACTGCAATGTCCGCAGCCGCCTTTTCCCTTATTTTTTATGAATTGTCTGACTGAAAAACACACCAGCACCAATAGGACAAGGGCTACTAAAACCGTCGAACCATTAGAAGCTAACCATACAGGCATAACAAACCTCCTATTGCTTCTTTACTTTAGTTCCTTTAATATATGCTCAATATGCTCTCTTTTGCCAATCACCATCAAATGCTCCTGAGCCTGGATCACATAGTCTGCCGGCGGCATGAGCTGGGCTCTGCCCTCCCGCTTAATTCCCAGGACACTGATGTGATACCGGTTTCTGATATCCGCTTCCCTTATGGATTTATGCACCCATTCTGGTAGAGGAGGGATCTCGTAGATCGAGTATTCCGGGGTAAGCTCAATATAGTCAAACACATGATCCGTGCTGTAGCGGACAGCCAGCTTTTCTGCAATGTCCCGGTCCGGATAAATGACTTCATCCGCTCCGTTTCTCAACAGGAATTTGGCATGGATATCACGGTTTGCCTTACTGATCACTCTTCTGCCTCCCAGTTCCTTAACCAGACTGGTGATCTCCAGACTGCTCTGGAAATTCGTTCCGATACACACAAAACACAGATCGAAATTTGCGATTCCCAGGCTTTTTAATACCGTTTCATTGGTGCAGTCACCAATCTTTGCGCTGGTTACATATGGAAGTAAGTCTTCCAGGCACTCTTCCTTCTGGTCCACGATCATAACATCATTTCCAAGCCTCGCCATATTAAGACACAGATGATGGCCAAACCTGCCAAGTCCAATAATTAATACTGATTTCATGATTTTACTCCCTTTCCTTTAACCCACATTAATGGTTTCTGCTACTTGTTCCACATGAGCCTTGCGATGACTTTGAGCAAATGCCAGGGCAAAAGACAAGCTTCCGATCCTTCCGCTGTACATGAGGATAATAATAATCACCTTTGATACAGAATAAAGATCCCTTGTGATACCTGTGGTCATACCTACTGTTCCGATGGCTGATGCCGTTTCAAACAGTATGTCCGAAAATCCCAAAGGCTGAATTGCCATAATCGCCAGGGAAGCAGAGAGAGCCAAAAACAGGTTGATGGTCAAAATAGCGCCTGCGCGCTTGATGACACCCTCTTCCAGACGTCTTCCGAATATATTGACCCCGTAGGTCTGTTTGATGTTGGAATGTACGCACATAAGAAGGACAAAGATTGTAGTCGTCTTAATACCTCCCGCTGTTGACCCGGGGCTTCCTCCGATGAACATGAGGATTATGGTAAGGAGCTTACTCCCGTCGGTCAATGATGCCGTATCAGTGGTATTAAAACCGGCTGTTCTGGCAGTTACGGAACTGAACATGGAAGTTAAAATCTGTCCGCTTGCATTCATCCCCACCAAAAGATTGTTCCGTTCCAGCAGATAGAAAAGGAATCCTCCTCCAAAAACCAGAACAGTGGTACTCACCAAAACCATTTTGGTATGCAGCATATATTTTTTAAAGTGAAGCTTATTCTTATAGATATCTTCCCATACGATAAAACCGATGCCGCCTATGATGATTAAAGACATAATGACCACATTCACCAGCCAGTCATCGTAATAGGAAACTAAGGAATTAAAAGGTTTCTGATTTCCCATTAAATCAAATCCTGCATTGCAGAAGGCTGATATGGAGTGGAAAATGCCATAAAACGTTCCTCTCCAGAACCCGTATTTAGGAACAAAACGGAGGGCCAGGAGAATGGCTCCTGTTCCTTCGATGAGAAAGGTTCCTTTTATAATCCCTTTCGCCAGCCTTACAACTCCGCCGATCTGCAGCGTATTAACGCTTTCCTGCAAAAGCCCTCTCTCTTTTAAGCCTATCTTCCGCCTGAGTACGATAGAGATAAACACGCCCACCGTAACAAACCCAAGGCCTCCGATCTGTATCATTGTAATTATCACCATCTGTCCAAACAAAGACCACTGGGTCCATGTATCCCTGACAATCAGTCCCGTCACACAGGAGGCGCTGGTCGCAGTAAACAGACAGCTTAAAAAATCTTCAGATTGTCCATCTCTGCTGGAAATCGGAAGCATCAAAAGCAGGGCTCCTGTTAAGATCAGGCAAAAAAAACCATAAGCAATAAACTGTGTCTGACTCACGTGCCGCCTGGCACGCTTTAATCTTTTTTCTTCCACGTTCATCTCACTGTCATTCCTCTTTTCCTGCGGTACCCTGTCCCGCTTTTTTATCGGCCCGGCTCATTCTCACTCCATAGTCTGCAGCTGAGAAAATCAGAAATGCCGCCAGATTCACCATAACCACGCTGGCTCCCGCCGGGGTAGAATAACGGTACGATGCCATCATGCCGATCACAAAACAAACAACTGATAAAATTCCGGAAGATATCACCACTCCACGGAAGCTTTTAAATACCCGCATCGAGGTAAGGGAAGGGAAAATGATGAGGCTGGAGATCAGCATGGCTCCCATCATCCTCATACCCAGAACGATGGTGACAGCGGTCAGTACTGCTATCAAAATATTGTACCAGGATACATTCACTCCCGTTGCCCTTGCAAAGCTTTCGTCAAAGGTCACTGCAAAAATTTTGTTATAGCAAATCAAAAACAGCCCCAGCACAAAAAAGGACAGGATCACGCTTAAACGGACATCCTCCTTGCTCATAGCCAGTATGCTTCCAAACATATAGCTGCTTACATCCGTAGTCATTCCGGTCGTCATGGAGGTAACGATAATGCCCGCCGCCAGTGCAACGGCGGATATCATGGCAATGGCTGCGTCACTTTTCATCTTTCCGTTCGACCTGATGCGTAGCAGGAAAAATGCAGCAATCACCACCACCGGAACAGATATCTTTAACGGAGACCAGCCAAAAGCCACTGCAAAGGACAAGGCTCCAAAGGAGACATGAGACAGTCCGTCACCAATCATGGAATACCGTTTTAACACCAGGCTGACGCCTAAAAGAGAAGCACATAAAGAAACCAGGATTCCTCCTGCCAAGGCCCGTACCAGAAACGGATAGGACAGCATCTCACTCATCATTCCCATCTTCACGCACCTCCTGTATAAATATATCCGGCATTGCTTTTTAAATACTCCTTTGTCGTCCCGTAGAATAAGACCTTCCGTTTCAAATGAAGGATCTTGTCCGCCTCTTTTACAACATTGGCAACATCATGGGATACCATCAGAATGGCAACCCCTTCCTCACGGTTCAATTTACGGATGATCTCATAGAATTCCGCAATAGCCGAGGGATCCAGACCTGTAATGGGTTCATCCATGATCAGAAGCTTATCCGTGGCGCAAAGAGCTCTTGCAATCAGGGTTCTCTGCTGCTGGCCTCCTGATAATTCACGGTAGCATTTACCGGCAATGCCCATAATTCCTAACCGCTCCATATTTTTAACTGCAAGCCTTTTTTCCTTTCCGGAATAAAAGGGCCAGCTTCCTCTGCGGCTTAAACAGCCGGATAAGACCACCTCACGGACCGTTGCCGGAAAATCCTTTTGAGCCGCAGTCTGCTGAGGCAGATAGCCGATCCCGCTCTTTTTCAATTCATCGGACACGGATATGACCCCACCTGTGGGCTTTAACAGCCCTAAAAGTCCCTTCATCAAAGTACTTTTTCCGGAACCGTTCTCTCCCACGATGCAGACATACTCCCCCGGATTAACGTCCATAGTCACATCCACTACAGCATCCTGGTTCTCATATCCAAAATCCACATGACTGCATTGTATTAATGGGCTCATTCATCCAATCCTCTTTTTAAATTAATCACATTCTGCTCCATAAGGTCAAGATAGGTGACACCGCTGTCAAACTCTCTTCTTGAAACATTGTGGCAGGAATGAAGCAAAAGGGGTTCTGCCCCTGTCTCCTCTGCAATGATCTCAGACACCCGATGACTGGAAAGCTCCAGGTAATAAATCACCGGAATCTGTTCCAAGCGCATTTTGTCAATGAGATATGCAATGGTTCTTGCACTTGGTTCCGTATCCGTGCTGCAGCCGGAAAACGCTGCCCGGTAAGACAGGCCGTATTCATCTGCCAGATAACGGAACGGAAATTTATCTCCTACAACGATCATATCCCGCTTTTTATTTTCTGTCACCTTACGGAACTCATCGTCGAGTTTTTTAAGCTTTTCAAGGTATGACTTTGCTCTCTCCTCATAATAACTCCGGTTTTCCGGATCTTTTTCTGAAAGGGTATCCCGGATCGACTCCACCAGGATCATGGCATTCACAGGAGAGGTCCAGATATGCTCATCATATTCTATGTCCCCGCCATGGCCGTCATCATCTTCATGGTGTTTTTCCTCTTCCATCCCTTCCACCAGTTCTTCCTGCACCGCATTCACCTGGTCCATTCCCGTGACAACCGTCATGGAGCCGGAATCAACTGCATTGAGAACCTGGGAAAGCCAGTGTTCTAAGGCTCCGCCGTTGCATATTAAAACATCTGCCTCCCGGATGACCTGTACATCTGCGGGAGTTGGCTCAAAGGAATGGCTGTCCATTCCTGCCGGAACCACCATGGTCAGTTCCACCTTGTCACCGGCCACCTGTCTTGTAAAGTCATAATATGGAAACAGGGTCGTCACAACCTTGAGCTTAGATTCTCCCGTATATGAGGGCCTTTCATTTCTGCTGCAGCCCAATAATGCCACGGCTGCAAAAGGAATGGCAAGGCATAAAAACAGGAGTTTTTTTAAGCTTTTTTTATTCATTATCATTCTCCTATCTGATTCCATCAGCATAGTATAGCACATTTTATTCAGAAGGAAAAGGATAGTTTTTTATTAAAACAGGAAAAGGCCTGTAAAAGGCATAAGAAGAAAAACTTCCTCCTGTCTCTACAGGCCAAACACCTATTATTTCTTATTTTTTATCCGGAGCTCGATCTGTCTGCTGATCTCTTTTACCGTCTCTGAGGGTTCATAGTTTTCTTCATCAAACAGGAACTGATGAAGCCTTTTTACGTTTGATTCCAGGGTCACCGGGACAACACAGTCTCTTTTACCGATCATGACATCCTTAAGCTTTGTTGGAAATCCTTCCGTTTCAGTCAGATGAAACCTTTTTATATTTTTCATCAGAGGAAGCAGATCCTTCATTCCGACGCTGGTGGATATCTGGGGAAGCACGGCAGCAGCCACCTTGCTTAAGGTTGCGGCATCCGCTTCCCTGGCCTTTTTAAGCGCTAAGTCGACCACTTCTCTCTGACGTTCCGTCCGTTTAAAGTCTGTATCCATTTTTCTGAGCCTTGCATAGGCAACTGCCTGGACTCCGTCCAAATGGTTAGGGCCTTCCTCTTTTAAGTGATAGGAGCCTACGCCCGTTGATTCCACCGTTTCCGTAATAAAGCCGTTAATCACCCGGAATTCCTCATGACTGATATCCACATCGATCCCTCCCAGAAGATTGATGGCATCAGCAACGGCCTTCCAGCTAAATGACGCGTAATCGTCAATGGTCAGATCCAGATTATCCTTTAGGGCCTCTATGGCCTGTTTCGGTCCTCCTTTAAAATATGCCTCATTGATCTTATCATAGCGCTCCTTCTCGTCTATCCGTAAATAGGTGTCCCGGTAGATTGAAACAATGCGTATTTCTCCTGTTCCAAGATCTACATTAAGGATCATCTGCATATCCGACCGGGTCCCTTTATCCAGGGTCCCCTCCCTGGAATCCACGCCAAACACCGCTACCGTCCAGTAGCCCTCCATCTTTTCCTGGGTCTCAATGCTTATATTCGTATTTTGAAGCTGAGGCATCTGCAGCTTGGGAGCTTTGGGCATATGCATGATGTTCCAGGCATATCCAAGCATCGTCCCAATTAAGGCGGCCCAGACGGCCGCTATCATAATCAATCCCCATTTTAAGTGTTTAGTCATGGTTCCTCCCATATTGTCAAATAAAAAGAAGAGATACTCATTCATATCTCTCCTTAATTTCCCTTTATTTTGAAATTTTATTCAAAAACATACTTAATCTCATTGGGATGATTTATAATGTACCTGGGATGAAATGCTTCCAGTTCCGCCCGTTCACGAAAACCCCAGGTTACGGCTGCCGTGTCCATTCCAGCATTGATACCTGTCTTCATATCGGTATTGGTATCTCCAAAATAAAGACATTCCGAAGGCTTTGCATGAAAATACTCTGCTGTCATGAAGGCTCCTGATGGATCAGGCTTACATTTGACCCCATTGCCCTCTCCGGTAATTAAATCAAAAAATCCTTTGCCGTAAACGGCTTCCACGCATTCAACGGCCCGTTCATGACCTTTGTTGGTCAGAACCCCGATCTTGATTCCCTTATCCTTAAGAAATGTCAGAAACTCTGTCATCCCTTCGTATGGCTCCACCTTGTAAAGGCAGTTTTTCTCAAAGGTTTCCTCATAAAATGCAAGGGCTTCCTCATAATGGATCAGCTTATCATCTCCCGAATAAATAAGGGCCCGTTCCACCAGCTTTTTAAATCCATCCCCTACAAACTTCTTGGTGTGATCCACATCGATTGATCCATAGCCAAAATGCTCCATGGTCAGGCTTATACTGTAAGCCAGGGAATGAATGGTGTTGATAATGGTTCCGTCCAGATCAAATATACAGCATTGGTACATATCGTTCTCCTTCCTGTTCTCTTTTGGGCGATTCTATCCTGCTTCTCTAAATTATAGAACATAATCATCTAAAAATCCACCCCAACCATACCTGACCGGTAAGCATAAAGCGCCCCAGCCGTTATGCCGGGACGCTTTAAACAATTTACTCTGTTTCCAGATTCTTCTTTAATGCCGCCATTACGAGGCAGCCTGCAGCAGAACCAATGACAATGGCTAATAAGTATCCGAAGGGATTTCCAATGGTAGGAAGGACGAATATCCCGCCATGAGGTGCCCGAAGGGTACAGCCAAGAGCCATGGAAAGGCCGCCTGCTATTGCAGAACCGACGATACAGGAAGGAATCACACGGATGGGATCAGCAGCTGCAAAGGGGATGGCTCCCTCAGAAATAAAGGATAATCCCATAATATAGTTGACCACGCCAGACTGACGCTCCTTCTCCGTAAATTTCTTTTTGAAAAATGTGGTGCAGAGAGCGACGGCAATTGGCGGAACCATACCGCCTGCCATAACAGCTGCCATAATATCAAAATTGCCTTCCGCCAGCTGAGCCGTGCCAAACACATAAGCAGCCTTATTTACAGGACCTCCCATATCTACGGACATCATGCCTCCCACGACAACTCCAAGGATGATCTTGCTGGTGCCGCCCATACCGTTTAACAGGCCTGTAAGTCCATCGTTAATAGCGCCTACAAAAGGATTGATAAAGGTCGTTACCACAGCTACAAGGAAAATACCGATTAAAGGATACAAAAGAACAGGTTTGATTCCTTCCAGGGACTTTGGAAGCTTGCCAAATGCCTTTTTAAGCATGATTACAATGTATCCGCCGATAAACCCGGCTAACAAGGCTCCAAGGAAGCCTGAGTTTACACTTCCGCCAGCCGGGTTTGCAAACGTTGCACCCATTTTAGCAATAAGCCCGCCGACAAATCCCACTGCCAGACCCGGACGGTCTGCAATGCTCATGGCAATATATCCTGCCAGAACCGGAAGCATCATTCCAAAGGCCTGTTCCCCAATGGTTTTTAAATAAGCGGCCAGGGGAGTGTTCTTTCCAAAATTAGAAGGATCAATGGAATAATCATCAAACAGGAACGCCAGGGCGATCAAAATACCTCCGCCGATAACAAAAGGAAGCATATGGGAAACGCCGTTCATCAAATGTTTATAGATGGAGCGGCCGACATTCTCCTGGTCTCCGCTTTCTGATGAGGAAGCAGATCCGGAATGATGATAAACAGGAGTTTCCGGGCTGACTGCCCGCTTGACCAGTTCTTCTCCCTTTTGGATTCCTTCTGTTACAGTGGCCACGACCACCCGCTTTCCGTCAAAGCGGGCCATATCCACCTTCTTATCCGCTGCTATGATGATTCCGTCTGCTGTGGCAATCTCTTCTTTTGTCAGAGCATTGCCTACTCCTTCTGCTCCGTTGGTTTCCGCCTTAAGGGGAATTCCAAGCTTCTTCCCCTGCTGCTCTAAGTTCTCTGCAGCCATAAAGGTATGGGCAATTCCAGTGGGACATGCAGTCACTGCCAAAACCTGATATCCCCTGGGAACCTTTGCCGCCGGTTCCGCTTTTACTTCCTTCTTCTGATACCGTTCTGACTCTTTATCGTCAATGAGCTGTAAAAATTCTTCCTTTGATTGAGCTTTTGTTAAATCACTCTTAAAATCCGGGTCCATAAGAAGAGTGGAAAGCCTGGACAGCGCCTCTAGGTGAACATCCGCTTCTCCCTCAGGTGCCGCGATCATGAAAATCAAATGAGCAAGGGAACCGTCAAAAGCCTCATAATCCACACCTTCCGGTACTACGATCGCAGAAAGGCCCGGCTCCTTTACCGCTGCCACCTTTGCATGGGGAATGGCGATTCCGTCACCAACCGCCGTACTTCCAAGGGCCTCTCTTGCCAGAATCCCTTCCTTGTATCCAGCCTGATCCTTAAGCCTTCCACCAGCTTCCATTAAGCCGACCAGCCTGTCGATGGCTTCTTCCTTGGTGGTAACCTTTACTCCCAGCTCAATGCTTTCCTTTTTTAACAAATCTGAAATTTTCATCAAAACCCCTCCTTTGATAATTCTTCAAACAATCTCATAATATCTTCCCTGCCTGCAAGACCCTCAGAAAAGGCACTGGCACTTCCCGCTGCGCTTCCCAGACGCAGGGCATGCTTAAAGCTGCCTTTTTCCAAGTAACCTGCAATAAATCCTGCCACCATGGAATCTCCTGCTCCCACGGAATTCTTCACCGTTCCTTTAGGCACTCCCATCCGGAACACTTCCTCTTCTTCTGTAATCAGGATCGCTCCGTCTCCTGCCATGGAAATCAGAACGTTTTTGGCACCTTTTTCCTGAAGACGTTTTCCGTAATCAATGATCTCCTCCGGGCCATGTAAGGTTACGCCAAACATTTCTCCCAGCTCATGATTATTGGGCTTAATAAGGAACGGATGATAAGGAAGTACATTAATAAGCAAATCCTTTGTTGCATCCACCACGATACGGACTCCCCTTCCGTCTAAAGACTCCATGATCCGCTCATAGATGTCATCGTCAATGGATTTAGGAATGCTGCCAGATAAGACCAGCACATCCCCTGCTGTCAGACGGTCCAGCTTTTCAAAAAGCTGCTTTACGTCTTCTCCGGTGATCTCAGGACCCATGCCGTTGATTTCTGTTTCTTCCTGGGATCTAAGCTTCACATTGATTCTGGACAGCCCCTTTTCAACGCGGATAAAATCCGACTGATATCCCAGCCCTTTCACTCCCCGTTCAATTTCGTCTCCGGTAAACCCTGCCACAAAGCCCAGTGCGGTATTTCCATACCCCAAAGTCGATAAAACCGCAGATACATTGAGTCCTTTTCCCCCATAATAGATGCTTTCCTGCTCCGTTCTATTGACTGCTCCCAGTGCAAAGTGATCTACCCTTACGACATAATCCAATGCCGGATTAAATGTTACGGTGTAAATCATATGTCACCTCTCCTTTTATATATAAAATTTTATTTCTTCCCTCTTTTACAATATACTACGATTGATTTATTTCGTCAATATGTTTCTTCAAGAAATAATGTTTCTTGCATTTTTCAAGATCTTGCACTATTTTTCTATGATAATTGCAAGAAAAAAGCCGTCCTTTTATATCAATTAACTTGTTAACATAACAGAAAGCCTATTTCATAATATCTGCAATTTCAGCTTTGTTTATTATAGGAATTGCGCTTAAATAAAGCTTTTGTATAAAAAAACAGGTTTGCACAGCCATCCTGACCTTGTGCAAACCTGTTTTTTCATGTACTTTTATTTAATCCTAAATCTTGCAATCTGTTCTTTAAGCATCTGAGCCTGTGCCGATAATTCCTGACTGGTCGCTGCGCTTTCCTCAGCGATAGCCGCATTGTTCTGAACAACATTTGAAATCTGATCAATGCCTGCAGTAACTTCTTCTAAGGAGGAAGACTGCACTTTTGATTTCTCTGAAATTTCAGCAATATCTGAAATAATTTCTTTGGCGCCTACCACAACCTTTCCAAGTGAAGTCGCTGTAATCTCAGCAAATCTACCACCTTCTTCTACGGAATGAAGGGAACTTTCAATTAATCCGGTCGTATTCTTAGCTGCCTCTGCACTCTTTGATGCAAGGTTTCTTACTTCATCTGCAACAACTGCAAATCCTTTTCCTGCTTCTCCCGCTCTGGCAGCTTCAACAGCCGCATTAAGAGCCAGTATATTAGTCTGGAATGCAATATCTTCTATCGTCTTTATAATAATTCCAATCTGGCTTGATGTTACAGTAATATCATTCATGGCTTTTAAAAGTTCATTCATCTGTTTATTGCTTTTTTCCAGTTCTGCTCCTACAGCCTCAGCCTTTTCATTTGCATTATTCGCGTACATTGCGCTTTCCTTAACCTGATTGGTGATTTCCATGATTTTTGCGGAAAGTTCTTCTACCGAGCTAGCCTGTTCGATTGCCCCCTGACTCAATGACTGGGAGCTGTCAGAAAACTGTCCGGCACCGGATGCCACCTGTTCAGCAGCTGCCCTCATTTCGTAGAACGTACTATTTAGAGAATTTAATATACGGCTTAAATCAATCTTTATTTTATTAAAATCTCCCATAAAGTCCCTGTCAATTGAAACAACCAGATTGCCTGAAGCTACATGTTCAAGCACTTCCGAGATTTCATTGATATAGCCGCCCAATACTTCCGAAGTTTCCGTAAAAATCTTAGCTAACAATCCTAATTCATCATTTTTATAAATCATGTCCCCATTGCTGTGGGAAAGATCACCGTTTCTCATCTTTTCTGCCAGATCCATGACGGAATCCACTGGAGCAAGACCTTTCTTAAGTGCCATAACACTGACTAATATCAGTACAATTAATCCAATCGAACCAATACCCGCTAGTGCGAAAGTCATATTTGTTACTGAGTTCATTGCCTCGCTTTCATTCACTACAAAAGCACTCGACCAATTCACATCAGTCCCATCTACATGAAGTGCTTTATGAATAGCCAATGCTGGTTTTCCCTGGGAAAAAGAATTCTTAATTTTATCTGTTACCGAATTTCCGCCTGCTACTGCATTCCGAATCGCTTCATAATCTGAAACAGACTGCGGCACGCTGCCAACGATTCCTTTGTCTATTGTGTGAGCCAGGCAGGTTCCATTGTTTGTAACTATATAGCTGTAGGAAGTTTTATATCCTCCGTCTGCGTAGTCCAGGCCAGCAATACTGGACATATCGATGTCACAATTAGCAACCCCTAAAAATTCACCGTTTTTATTTACAATAGGGCTGCTCAATGTAATCAGCCAGACTTTTTCACCGGTGGAAAGCTGGTACTCATACGGTTCTGTTACATGAACGGATAAATTGTTCTTTGCAGGTAAATAGTAATCTTCATTTCCATATGTTCCAAAATCATTCAAAACATCAAGACCTATACCGGAGCCGTCACGGAATGCATAATAAGAAAGTCCGTTGGGTGTATTCGCCATATATTTGTTTGGTTCAAACGCATAATATGCTGAAAATATCTTGTTATTATTTAATACCCCCTGTAAAGAATCTTTCAGCATTTTGTCTGCTTCATCCATGTTAAGCGCCTGATATCTCTGCACCTCTAAGGATAACGCCTGGGAAAATACAAGCATACTGTCTAAATACGACTGCACTTCTTTTGCATTTTCATCTGCAATATAGTTCAGCTCCTTCTCCGTCATTCTGGTTACGGTAGTACCTGCTAACAAACTTAAACAGGAGCACATTGCTACAATGACAATTAAGATTATAATAGCCATTGTAATTGGAATCTTTACTGAAAGTCTGTTTTTCCATAGTAATTTTCCTTCGTTCATCTTAACATCTCCTTTAAATTTTTTTCTCAGGTAATTGTAAAATCTTCTGCATATATTCTCTCTTTATCCCTTCCTTTTCCAGCTTCTTGTGTATTATATCGACATAAATGAGTATATTTATAAGATTTTCAGTTTCATCTTTTCTTGAAATTTAATATCCTATTTATAATATAAAGGGGATTTTGGAAAAAACTGCATAGAAAAAGGCCCGGAAGGGCCAGCGAAAGAATGTGGTATGCATGTGGTAGGTAAGACGGGTCTTTCCATAAAATAAACCGCCGGTTTTACCGGCGGCACTGATTTACTTCTTATCATCGGAAATAGCGATCTCATGACGCCTGATGCGGTCATGGGAATCTTTTTTGCTGACAGATAAAAACAGATACAATATTTCAATCACTGTCGTAGCCGACACTCTGGAAAAACAGAATTCTCCCAGAAGAAGCTTTTCTCTGGTGGCAGTCGTAATATGGTAATCACAGGCACGTCCAAGAGGAGATGACGAATTATTCGTAATGGCAATGGTTGGCGTATGGTTTTCCTTTGCAACTGCCACCAGAGTCATTAAACGCTTGGAAAAGCCGGAATTGGATATGATGATGATCGCATCCTCTTCCTTAAGATTGCAGGTATAAGCCATCTGTGTCTCCCAGATGGTACCGGATACGGTCGGAATCCCCAGTTGGTTGAATTTAAAAGAGCCATCCAGAGCGACCGGTATGGTATTTCCCACAGCAACCAGCTGTACGGTTCTGGCATGTTCAATCACAGACAAAATCCGGTCTAACTCATCCGGATCCATCATGGATATGGTCTGGGTCAGTTCCGCTACCTTATTGGCCAATATATTCTGAAGGGACTGAGCAATGCTGTCCCGGCTGATGTCATTGGAAACTTCAATGGAATTACCTCTTTCCTCTGCCACCTCTTTTGCCAGATTGATCTTTAAGTGATGAAAACCGTTAAACCCGCACCTTCTGCAGAATCTGGATACAGTGGCATCGCTTGTTCCGCTTGCTAAGGCCAGTTCCGCTACTGTCATATCGATTATTTCACTTTTATGTGCCAGAATATAATCCGCAATCTTTTTTTCCGCTTCAAAAAACGAATCATAGGATGAGCAGAGAACACCGGATACGCTAATATTTTCCTGCATAAACAAACCACCTCAAACTTTGTGCAATATTTTGTGTAATATTATTTCATAATTATATCACGATATGAAATTAATTGTAAAGAGGCGTCCCCTGCTTTTCCCTTCTGTTTCACTCCTTTTTCTGAAGATCATACTCCCAGGTATTGTGATCGTTACCTGTATCCTTAAGAATCATGCCGATTTCAGCAAACATCCTGCTGTCAGGCAGATTCCTCTGCCATAGACGGAAGGCTTCCTCTGACCGTATCTCCTTTGCATTAACAGGAATCCCTTCACAATAGGCTTTATTAATATCCCCATATAATCCTGCCATCTTTTCCACCTGCTCCTCCGGCAGGTTTTTGATTTTGCCGGAAACCTGGCTGCTGATCACATCTATAAGAAATTTCATGCCGTATTCCTTAAACTTCAGAAGGTTTTCATCGGAAACTCCCGCACTTTTTGCCCAGCGTTCCACATCCGTTTCCCTGGTAGTATAAACCAGTCTTCCATCCTCCGTCCATTTAAGAATGCCGTATCTGCAGGGAGAGATAGCGAAGGAGTCCGCCACCACCTCACTGATGTGGTATGCATCTTCCCGCTCTCCCGGTTCCGGCTTATGCTTCTTTGTCCTCTGCAAATGCAGATGACCGCTTATGTAAAGAGGAACCCGGTAAGATTCCAAAAGCTCTATCACATTCTGGCTGTTTTCCAGGGTGCAGTCGTTTGGATAGAGAATACTTTCCTTTAACAGGTTATGATGAGCCACCGGTATCACGGTTATCCCCAGATCCTTTGCCTCTACAAGTTGTTCATTCATCCACTTAAGGGTTTCTTCTTTGATTCTTCCCCCTACTTTATTAAGGGGTTCATACTGGGCGGAGTCAAGCATTAAAAGCCAGTTTTTTTTATCCAGCTCATAAACATAGCTTAAGGAATCCTCATCCCGGCTCCTTGCCTGGTCATATCCAAAGTTGCGGTAAATGTTATAAAAGCCTTCAGGATCCACGATATCCGCCACCTCCTTCTCTTTGCCGAAATAGGAGGCTGAAAAATAATTGTTGATATCATGGTTTCCAGGTATGACAAGCACCTTTACGCCCTTTTCTTCCAGTATCTCAAGTTTCTGAGCCAATGCCTCATGCCCTGCCTTTTCCCCATTAAGAGTAAGATCCCCGCTCAGAATCACGGCAGATGGCTTAAGTTCCTCCATTTCAGCCGTAAATGCATCCATGAGCTGAGGAATATAATGGACCAGCTTTCCATCGTCACCTTTTTCCATCTCTTCAAAGGCTTCCCCATAATCTGTCAGATCCGGAGAATAATAATGGACATCAGAGGCGACCACGATCACAGGAGGTTTATATTCCTCCGGCTCTTCCTCTTCTTCTATCACAGGCGGCTTAGCCGGCTGCTTTTTCCTAATCTCTTTCCTGGTTTCCGGCTTCGCCGTTTCACCATTTATCTCTGGATCAGGGTTTATATGATCATTTATTTCTGTACTTTCTTCCTGTCCTGATTTATCTGAGCTTTCCTCATAAGGACTTCCGGACGTTTCCCTCCTGTCACGATCGGAGGTATCCAGGTGATCCACAACCATGACAATGCCAAAGCAAAGGAGAATCATGATTGTATAAATCAGGACCAGGAGCCAGTTCTTTTTTCTTTTGTTCATGCGGTTACACAAAGATCCCTTTCCACTTCCTGTCAATTTTATCCTAAGGAATCATAACATGCTTTCACAAATACGGCAACTATTTCTCCTCAGTAAACGGCAGGACAGGCACGGTTTTTCTTAGCTATTCATACCACCTTGTCATAGGCAGGTGATTGTTTATCCCTTTGGATACAAGAATCTGGTGGAGATCAATGACCCCATTGTTAAACGTGGCGGCACAGGAGCTTAAATATAGGTCCCACATTCTGGCAAACTCTGTACCCATTTTCTCCTCGATTTCCGGAAGGTGCTCATTAAAATTCTGTCCCCATAAAAGCAATGTCTTACAATAATGACGGCGAAGGCTTTCCACGTCCAGGGTGTAAAACCGGTGTTCGCTTAGAATATTGATCATTTCCCGGAGACTTGGTATGGTGCCTCCCGGGAAAATATATTTCTTCATCCACGGATCACCGGGATATTCCTTCAGAGCGCTGATGTAGTGAAGAAGAAGCAATCCGCCGGGATTTAGTACCGACTCCGCATTTTTTACAAACAGCTCGTAATTATCCCTTCCCACGTGTTCCAACATGCCAACGCTGACGACCCGGTCAAAGGTTCTGCCCCAGCTTTTTAAATCCCGGTAATCCATTAATTCCACAGACACTCTGCCCGTTAAGCCTTCCTCTTCGATCCGTTCTTCAAATTTCTTTTTCTGCTCTTTGCTTAAGGTGATCCCAACTCCCTGCACCCCGTATTCCTTGGCCGCCTTAATCAGTAAAAATCCCCAGCCGCAGCCGATATCCAAAAGAGTCATATCCTTTTTTAAGTACAGCTTCTTTAATATCCTCTCCACCTTATTGCACTGGGCATCGTGCAAGGTATCACTTTCCGTCTTAAAATATCCACAGGAATAGCTTAAGGAATCATCAAGCCAAAGGCGGTAGAAATCATTGCCGATATCGTA
The DNA here is from genome assembly GCF_900105215.1 of Lacrimispora sphenoides. NCBI lineage: Bacteria > Bacillati > Bacillota > Clostridia > Lachnospirales > Lachnospiraceae > Lacrimispora > Lacrimispora sphenoides. The sequence continues at coordinate 2,096,041 of NZ_FOIP01000002.1, forward strand.
ATGGGAAGTGACCTCCTTCTCCTGATTCTTTTTGGACTGGGATGAAAAAATCAGCTTTCTAAGCTTTCCCTGATCCATTGAAAATTTCCCCATCTGGCCAAGGAAATGATTCAAAGCGTGATACAGATCCCCTTCCACGTCAAGGTTTCCTTTCATATAGGCTTCTCCAAGTGCCAGCGAAGTGCTGGTCAGTAAATCCTTGCCCTCAATATCCTCTTTTAAGTTCACAATAAACGCCGGATTCCCTTCCCCGATATGATAAGTCTCTCCGCGAAGATTAACATCAAAAGGGTGCTCGTCAAATCTCTGAAGAAAGGAAATTAAAAAGTTATCTGTCATGGTTTTCATGGCTTTTCCTCCAATCTGCTCTTTATTCCTAATGAGATTTATGCCCGATTTTTGTGATTTCATAAGCCTTGTTTTCAGCAAAGTTCCATTTTTTCAATATCAGAGGCATTCTGCAAGACATTTTTAATAATCTGTGTTAGAATCTAATAAAATTACTTACAGGAGAAGACAATCATGAATAAGCAGAACAATTTATACGGACATCTGGCCGCCGGATTCTCCATATTCGTATGGGGAACCACTTTTATCTCAACCAAAGTTCTTCTTGAGGCTTTTACTCCTCTTGAAATTTTGTTTTTCCGCTTTCTCATCGGCTATGTTGCCTTATGGCTGGCTTGTCCCCGCCTTTTGCGGACAAAAAGCAAAAAACAGGAATGTCTTTTCGCAGCCGCCGGAATATGTGGCGTTACTTTATATTTTCTTATGGAAAATTTTGCGCTCACCATAACCCTCGCTGCCAACGTCAGCGTAATCATTGCCGTAGCCCCATTTTTTACAGCCCTGTTTGACTGGCTGTTCTTAAAAGGGGATAAACCCGGCCCCCGGTTTCTGGCTGGATTTTTAATAGCTATCATTGGAATCAGCCTGATCAGCTTTCAGAAGTCAGCCGGCATGAAGATAAACCCCAAGGGAGATTTTCTTGCACTTGCTGCCGCTGTTACCTGGGCCGCATATTCCGTAATCACAAAAAAAATAGGAGAATACGGCCATGGGACCGTTGAAACAACAAGGCGTATTTTCTTCTACGGCCTTCTGTTCATGGTTCCTGCGCTGGCAATCCTCCCTTTCCGTCTGGGCTTTTACCGCCTTGCTGACACAAAGAATTTATTAAATATTCTGTTTTTGGGCCTGGGCGCTTCCGCCCTATGCTTTGCCACCTGGAATTTTGCCGTAAAGGAGCTGGGCTCTGTAAAGACCAGCGTCTACATCTATGCAGTCCCGGTAATCACCGTGATCTCATCTATGCTGCTGCTTGACGAACGCATCAGTTTCCAGTCTGCCTGCGGAATCGTGATGACCCTGGTCGGCCTTATGGTTTCTGAAAGTAAGGCCCGGTCAAAAGGCTTTCAGCTCCGGCAGAAAAAACAAGGTTCTGCCCAAAATTAATTTCCTCATCTCCCAGAGTGCATATGGAAAATACATAGCCCCCCTTCAGCATGGTCTGATGGAAGGATGCACCTGGGACAGAGCATGCAAAAGAAGCCTCCTCCTTCCATTCAAAAGAAATGGAAGTCAGGGGGACGGTAATACCTAGGCCTGCCGCTTTTAAGTAGCTTTCCTTTAATGTCCATATGCGAAAGAAATACTGGGAACGCTCTGACTCCGGTATTTCCTCCATACGGTGTCTTTCGGCATCAGAAAAAACCTTTTTAAGGATATTTTGCCGGAAGGGCCGTATCCTCTCCACATCGATCCCCACCTGCCTGTCTCCAATTGCGCAGGCTACCAGGCCATCTGTGTGGCTGATGTTATAATGGATGTGAGGAAAGTCCTTTAAATATGGTTTGCCATGCTCTTCTTTTAAAATGACCGGCTGGTCATTTAATTCAGAGTCCAATCCATATAAATCCTTAAGTCCCATTCGAAGAAGCTCTTTTCCAAGCCCGTGCTCCTGCTCCCTCTTTTCCTTTCTCTGGGTTGCTTCATACTTTTCCAGATAAATCCGTACCATACCGTCTTAAACCTTTGTCTAAATCCCTGTCCTGTTCCACGCCCGGTTTTCCACCGGACTTCCATGACCGAAATATACCTTTCTTGCGCCAAGAGCGCTAATCTTATCCGCGCTTTTTAACATCTCCGCCCTGTTCCAATACACCAGGGACAGCCCGGGATAAAACATATTCATCAGCGCATCACCTACTATGACAGCCTTTTCATCAAGATCAATTCCTATGGACCCTCTGGTATGCCCCGGCAGCCCCATGATCCTGGCATTGATTCCATAATCCTTCAGCCAGTCACCTTCACCGATAAAGATTTCCGGAGTAAACTCCGGTATCCGGTCCGTTTCAAAGCTTTTCGCCGTAACCTCCGCAACCGTCATTCCTAACATTCCCTGAAAACGGAGGGGTTCCTTAAAATTGTCCTTTATAAGGCTTAAATCTTCTTTATGAAGGGCCACCGGTACTCCCAGTTCCTTCCTAAGATAGGCTGTATTCTGCACATGGTCCGCATGACCATGGGTGAGCACAATCAGTTCCACCTTCGTTTTCCGGCACTGGGCCAGTACTTTTTCTTCAAATCCGTTCCTTCCAGTATCTACAAGAACGGCTCTTCCATGTTCCTCAATCAGATAGGTGTTCACACTTCCGCATCTGATCCTTTTTACTTCTGCCAACTTTTTCATCTCACTTTCAAATACATTATTTCTCTGCCGGAAAATGCCCTTGGCACCATTACGCTATTGTTCATTGTATTGAAAGAAAGCCTTGTATATTCCCGATTTTTCCTCTATCTTTTTCTGTAAATACAATCAATTACTCCGTTTACCGTCTTCGCGGATCGCACCTGTTTTCCCGTTTTTTCAAACAGGCTTTGGCTTCTTACGGCTTATAGCATATCATCCTTTGTCCCTTTCATCAATTCATTTTCCAATCCGGAACAAAGAGTCTGCGAAATAAAATACCGCGCTTTAGTTTCGCTGCTTCAGAAGTAAAAAAGGCCCGGCAGGTCTAAAATGCCAGACCTGCCGGGCCTTTCTCCATTCCTTATGACCGCCGGATATGGAACGCATCCATTCCCGGATAAACCGCGCTTTCTCCCAGCTCTTCTTCGATCCGAAGCAGCTGGTTATACTTTGCCACACGTTCGCTTCTGCTAGGTGCTCCCGTCTTGATCTGACACGTATTAAGAGCAACCGCCAGATCTGCAATGGTGGTATCTTCCGTTTCACCAGAACGGTGGGAAGCAATGGCCGTGTAACCTGCACTGTGAGCCATCTTAATCGCTTCAAGAGTTTCCGATACGGAACCGATCTGGTTCAGCTTAATCAGAATGGAATTGCCGCATCCGTTTAAGATTCCTCTCTTTAAACGCTCTGTATTCGTAACAAACAGGTCATCACCAACCAGCTGGATCTTGCTGCCCAGTTCTTTCGTAAGCAATTCCCAGCCTTCCCAGTCTTCTTCATCAAGAGCATCCTCAATGGAATAAATAGGATATTTTTCACACAGTTTTTTCCAGTGTTCGATGAGTTCTGCTGAGGTAAAATGCTTGCCGCACTTAGGAAGGATATACTCGCCCTTCTTTGCACCCTTCCACTCGCTGGAAGCCGCGTCCATAGCCAGAACAAAATCACGCCCCGGTTCATATCCTGCTTTTCTGATGGCCTCAAGAATCAATTCAATAGCAGCCTCGTCACTATCTACATCCGGAGCAAAACCGCCTTCATCTCCTACTGCGGTAGCCAGGCCCTTTGCCTTTAATATGGACGCCAGGCAATGGAATACTTCTGTACACCACCGGAGACCTTCTTTAAAACTGGAGGCTCCTGCTGGCATGATCATAAATTCCTGTACATCTACGGTATTGGCAGCATGAGCTCCACCGTTTATAATATTCATCATAGGAACCGGGAGACGATTGCCGGTTATTCCGCCTAAGAAACGGTAA